>CAZNBF010000020.1:0-14641 GCA_964571325.1 uncultured Acidimicrobium sp. | reverse complement strand
GGGCGGACAGCTCCACATGCGATCAATCGATGGTGGCTTGCTCGTTCAGGAATCCGATGTGGTGGAGACACCCGTTGATTCGTGGCGAGTGGTGTCCGTCGCAACCCCGACCAAAGCGCAACTTGCTGATGCTGCTGTGGCGTGGATTGCATGTGCTTCGGTTTCATCCAACGCCATCACGCTTGTTCGAGATGGTCAAACGGTAGGAATCGGCGGAGGTCAGCAAAACCGAGTTGATGCAACCCGGCTTGCTTGCGAACGTGCTGGCGAGCGCGCTCACGGCGCAGTTGCGGCAAGCGATGCGTTCTTTCCATTCCGCGATGGCCCAGACATGCTTGCGCGCCACGGAGTTGCTGTTGTCGTGCAGCCCGGCGGAAGCCAGCGTGACGAAGAATCCATCGCTTCAGCAAACGAACATGGCATCGTCATGATCTTTACGGACATCCGTCACTTCAAACATTAAACATTTTGTAAAGCAACGGCGTCGCTGCTTAATTTTTTGTACAAAACCTAAGGTGCAATTTTTTTTGTCAACTACTGTCTCGTCGTGGCAGGCGGTTTGGGACCAATTTTGGCTTCCCAGCACCTGTGTGTCTCCCCTCGGGAAGCCGATCCTCGCTCCTCTGCCCTAACGCTTTCGGCCCACGAATTGGGCCTTACGGGGGTTGCCTCAATCACGATTTCAGACCTCATATTTTTCCGTGGCGAAATCGACGCACACACACGGTCGCTCCTCAACCAACTGCTTGTCGACCCATTGCTGCAAACTGGCGAATGGGACTCCAATGTTGCATCTGATTTGCGAATTGTAGAAACGTCACTTCATCCCGGCGTCACCGACGCAGTGACTGACGAATTGGTTCGTCTAGCTTCGCGCATGGGCCTCGGTATCACCGGCGTAGCAAGCGGCAAGCGCTTCGCAATAAAGGGAACGCTTTCAGAACACGATCTCCACCGGCTGGTCTCCTCGCTATTGGCGAACCCCATCATTGAACGCTGGAGCGTTGACCAACCCATTGATCCGGCGTTTGTCAACCCCGAAGCAGTCGCGGCTGGTGCTGTCGAGCAAGTGAGCATTGAACCGACAACTTCTCACGAGCAATTAGCAGACATTAATAAGGAGCGGGGCTTGGCAATGGACCCCGAGGAAATGATTGCCGTCCGAGATCATTTTGCAACACTGCAACGCTTGCCAACAGATATTGAACTTGAAACCATTGCCCAAACCTGGAGCGAGCATTGCTCCCATAAAACTTTTCGCGCCAGCATCACCACCACAACCGGCGATAAACGTGACTCGTTGATCAATGCGTTAAGGCAGACCACCGATCAAATCAACAGCCCGCATGTGCGCAGCGCATTTGTCGGCAATGCGGGCATCATTTCATTTACCGCTGGGCGAACACTTGCGCTTAAGTGTGAAACCCACAACCACCCAAGCGCAGTGGAGCCATTTGGCGGCGCGAACACCGGTGTCGGCGGCGTCATCCGAGACATCATGGGCGCAGCGCATCAGCCCATTGCGTGCACCAATATTTTGTGTTTCGGTAACCCAGACACCGATCCTCTGCTCGTTCCAGATGGCGTCTTCCCACCGCAACGAACGCGCGCGGGTGTGGTCGATGGAATTGCCGATTACGGCAACAAGATTGGTTTACCAACGGTTGCGGGCGCTGTGTTGTACGACGCGGGATACACCGCCAACCCGCTGGTGTATGCGGGATGCATCGGAGTATCGAATTCGTACACCGAGCAAATACCACCGCAGCCTGGTGATCGTGTTGTGGTGTTGGGCGGACGCACAGGCCGCGACGGGCTGCGAGGTGCAACATTTTCTTCCATGACAATGGATGCAACCACCGGCGACGTCTCGGGTGCAAGCGTTCAAATTGGCGATCCGATTACAGAAAAACTGCTCATCGATTTACTTGCTGATGCACAGCATTTGTACAGGTCGATTACCGATTGCGGAGCAGGAGGCCTTTCTTCTGCCATCGGCGAAATGGCCGAGGGCGTAGGTGCCGACGTTGAACTTTCCACCATCAAGTTGAAATACCCAGGCCTTGCACCGTGGGAAATTTGGCTATCTGAAGCACAAGAACGCATGGTGATTGCAGTGGCGCCAGAACGTTGCGCCGAAGTACAAGCGCTCTGCCACATTCACGGCGTTGACTACACAGACGCCGGCATGTTCACGGGAGACAACCAACTGGTTGTGCGCTTTCTCGGCAAACCAGTGCTGCAACTGGACACGCATTTCTTGCATAGCGGCCGACCGCAACGAAAAATGATTGCCGAAATGCCTCGCGTAGCAAGGACTCTGCCGACAGAGCCGCCAACGTGGCTCACTCGACAAAACAGCGTTGATGTTTTGCTAGCACTGCTATCGCATCCCAATATTGCCAGCAAGGCGAATGTGATTCATCGCTACGATCACGAAATTCGTGGCGCAACTGCAGTTCGACCGCTAGTTGGCATCCACGGAGATGGTCACGGTGATGGCGTTGTGATTGCAGAACCAACTGATGACTTTGGTTTTGCCATCGGTATCGGTGTCAACCCTTGGTATGGCGTACTCGACCCCGAGGCCATGGCCCTCGCCGCAATCGATGAGGCCATGCGCAATGTGGTGTGCGTAGGTGCCGACCCACGCAAGGTGGCGCTGTTAGACAATTTTTCGTGGGGAGACCCACGGCGACAAACAACTTTGGGCGAACTCGTTGCTGCAGTTGATGGCTGCTGTCGTGGTGCACTTGCATTTCAGGCGCCATTCGTTTCAGGAAAAGATTCGCTCAACAACGAGTACATGGGTTCTGACGGCGAACGACATTCCGTACCGCCAACGCTGGTGATCACGGCGGTTGCACACGTGCCTGATGCCAACGGCACCATCACCTCAGACTTGAAACAGCATGGCAATGTGCTCATGCTGATCGGATTCACTACGCCAGAATTTGGCGCTAGCCACGCATCAATGGTGTGCCAGCAAGCCCTAGAAGGTTCTGTCCCCCAGTTCGATGAAGCAGCCCCCGCTCGCTACTCGGCGCTTCACTCGGCAATCACCCAAGGGCTCATTGTCTCGGCACACGATTGCTCGGAGGGCGGCCTTGCCGTCACGTTGGCCGAAATGGCGATGGGCGGCAGGCTCGGAGTCGTCATGTCTCAGCATCATGACCACTTCACACAACTCTTCAGCGAATCGCTGGGGCGCGTTGTCATTGAAGTACAACCGCAGCACGAAGCCACGGTTGCTGCGTTGTTTGATCGATGCGAAGTAATCGCCAAAGTCGACAACGGCGCAATGTTTATTCTCAGCGACGGTTCGAAAGTAGCAATTGAAACGCTTCTCAACTCGTGGACGCAACAATGACAGCCCAACCGCACGCACTCGTGATCACGGCGCCAGGCACCAATCGCCACCCAGATGTGATGTTTGCATTACGTCAAGCCGGCGCAACTGCATCGACAGTCAACCTCGTACAACTTGCGCAAAACCCAGACGCGTTGCGGGCCGCCCAAATGATCGTTATCGCCGGCGGTTTTTCATTTGCCGACGCACTCGGCGCGGGCCGGCTTTTTGCACTCGAGCTCGAGCACATCATTGGCAGTGAGTTGGAGTTGTTTGCAAAATCGGGCAAACCAGTGCTCGGTATCTGCAATGGCTTTCAGACACTTGTTCGTCTTGGTGTTCTCCCAGGCGGCAACGACGCAGCACTCGGCCACAACGAACAAGGCGGTTTTCAATGTCGTTGGGTCTCAATGAAACCTGTTTCAAAAAACTGTGCTTGGACAGAGCGCCTGACAGACGACATATATTGCCCAATCGCCCATGGCGAGGGTCGTTTCACTTGTGACGATAAAACGTTGCAATCGCTGCAGCAACACGATCAAATCGCATTCACCTACTCTTCGCCCAATCCAAATGGATCGCACGCAGACATTGCTGGCATTTGCGACCAAACGGGAATGGTGCTTGGCATGATGCCGCACCCAGAGAATCACATTGTTGCTCGACAACACCCACAGTTTCACCGAGGCCGCCGTGACGGTCTTGGTCTGCCACTGTTTGAGCAGGGAGTGCGCATTGCAAACGCTTAGCCCGCTTACCGATGTAACACTTGATCTCCCCGATCGCAGAGTTGGCAAGGTTCGGGTTTCGTACGCGCTACCCAACAACCAAAGATTGTTTGTGACCACCGATCGACTGTCTGCTTTTGATCACATCGTCGCAGCAATTCCGCACAAGGGTCAGGTTTTAAATCAGTTGGCAGCGTGGTGGTTTGATCAGACTCGCGACATCATCAACAACCATGTCGTTTCCATCCCCGATCCGAATGCGACTATCGCACTTGCAGCCACGCCATTGCCAGTTGAGGTGATTGTTCGTGGGGTGATGACGGGTTCGACCAACACGTCATTGTGGAAGTTGTACGAGCAGGGGAAGCGCGAAATATATGGATACACATTCGACAACGGCATAGCAAAAAACACGCTGCTCAAACATGCCATTGTCACCCCAACAACAAAAGGCGACGCGGGAAACCACGACGAGCCACTTTCCTGCGACGATGTGGTGTCGCGCGGTCTCGTTGATGCCACAACATGGAACGCTGTGTGCGACACGGCACTGAAGCTTTTTGCTCGAGGACAAGCAGTTGCCAAACAGGCGGGGCTGCTGCTTGCCGATACAAAATACGAATTTGGTCTTGATCAGCAGGGACAGTTACTGATTATCGACGAAATGCACACGCCAGATTCTTCGCGCTACTGGGAATTATCGACGTTAGAGCAACGAATCGCAGACGGCGAAGAACCCGAAAGTTTGGATAAAGAGCCAATTCGTTTGGCGCTTGCATCGGCTGGATATCGAGGAGATGGCGAACCACCAAAACTTGACGATCAGGTAATTGCTGCAACTACGTTGCGCTACATCACCGCATTCGAACGTCTCACTGGTGCTTCTTTTTCGCCAGGAAGTTACCCAGTCCAACCTCGTCTTGTACGAGCACTGCAGAAAGCACAGGTGCTATGAAAACACCATTCGATAATGATTCCCCTCGTGAGGAATGTGGTGTGCTCGCTATCTCTTCCGTCAATCATGACGCCGCACAACTTTCATTCTTTGGCTTGTTCGCGTTACAACATCGAGGGCAAGAAGCCGCTGGTATTGCCGTCGCCGACGGCAAACAGGCTCGTCTACACAAAGACGTTGGTCTTGTTGGACAAGTATTTACCCCGCACACACTCGCACCGCTTGCTGGGCAACACGCCATTGGCCACACGCGCTACTCGACAACGGGTGCGCCAGGCGCTCGAAACGCCCAGCCATTCTTGGTGGAGACCATTCACGGCCCACTTGCTGTTGCACATAACGGCAATCTGGTCAATGCACCAGAGCTTCGCGAAGAATTGCTCACCAAGGGTTTCGGCCTTACCGCAAGCAGCGATACCGAAGTCATCACGTTGATGCTTGCAAGCGCGGGCGGCTCCTCTTGGGAAACTCGACTAGAACGAACACTCCCCGCGTGGCAGGGCGCATATTCGTTAGTTGTCCTGGCCGAGAACCGCGTGATTGGAGTGCGCGACCCGTGGGGATTCCGTCCGCTGTCGCTCGGCCGTTTGCCAAACGGTGGCTGGGCCTTCGCATCAGAGACGTGTGCGCTGCGCACACTGGACTGCACCGAAATTAGCGAGGTGCAACCTGGCGAGATTGTCACTGCGCAGGGAACCGAACTCATTCGCAAGCAAGCACAAATTCCACACGTGCCCCAAGCCCGATGCACGTTTGAATTCGTGTACTTCTCACGCCCAGACTCCGAATGGGACAACCGCAGCGTTCACTCGGTACGCCAGCGCCTTGGCGAACAGCTCGCCCACGAAGCGGCTATCGACGCAGATGTTGTGGTGCCAGTGCCCGACTCATCAATTCCTGCAGCAGTTGGCTTCTCCCGCGTGAGCGGAATTCCTTACAACGACGGACTTATCAAGAATAGATACATCGGCCGCACCTTTATCGAGCCAACACAAAGCATGCGCGCAAAAGGTGTTGCAATGAAATTCAACACGCTCGACGAAAATCTCAAGGGCAAGCGGGTCATCATGATCGACGATTCGCTCGTTCGCGGAACTACAGCCGGACGACTTGTTGCATTGCTACGTGATGCGGGGGCAACCGAAGTACATGTGCGAATTACGTGCCCCCCAATCACTCATGCGTGCCACTTTGGTGTCGACATGGGACACGATGACGATCTCATTTCGTCTCGGCTTGCCCTCGAAGAACTAAGAAAAGAGATTGGCTGCGATTCGCTTGCGTTTCTTTCACTCGAGGGAATGATGAAAGCCGTTGGCAAAGAAGACGGCTACTGCAATGCATGTTTCACCGGCGCATACCCCATCACCATTACCAAGCGATTGAGCAAAGGAATGTTCGATCAGGTGCTTGCATGACCAACACGCTCAACATTTTGGTCGTAGGTAGCGGTGCTCGCGAACACGCACTAGCCACCAAAATCAGCGAGTCGCCACGATGCGCAACACTGCACGTCGCCCCAGGCAATGCGGGTACACCAGGGACACGACACCATGTTGCAGCAACCGATATCGAAGGCATCGTCTCGCTGTGCCACACCAACCACATTTCACTGGTTGTTGTAGGGCCAGAGGCACCGCTTGCGGCAGGGCTGGTTGATGCGTTGCTCGCAGCCGGGGTTGCGGCGTTTGGCCCCTCTCAAGCATTGGCCCGCCTTGAATCCGACAAGTCGTATGCGCGAGCAATTGCGCACTCGTTGAACCTGCCTGGCCCTAGGTACGCAGCATTTGCTCAGGGTGAAACAAATGCGGCCTTGCAGTGGTGGAAAGACTTTGGCGCAAACATTGTGGTGAAACAATCCGGGTTGGCGGGAGGAAAAGGCGTCGTCGTTCCCAACTCGGCGCAAGAAACCGCCGAGGCAATTCGCGAGGCGCTCCTAGTTGGCGACGTGGTGTTAGAAGAGCGTCTTATTGGCACCGAATGCTCGATGATTGCAATGAGCGATGGCAAAACAAGCGTTGCGTTTCCTCTGGCCCAAGATCACAAACGAATTGGCGAAGGCGATACCGGGCTCAACACTGGCGGCATGGGCGCATACGCACCAGCGCCAGTGCAGTTCTCGGCCGAAGAACTGCACAACATGTTCATCACTCCTGTCATTGATCATTTCGCAGCCGCAGGCACACCATTCATTGGGGTGCTTTTTGCCGGAATCATGCTCACTGCAGATGGGCCCCGATTGCTTGAATACAACTGCCGCTTCGGCGACCCCGAGGCCCAAGTGCTGCTCTCACTGCTCGATTCAGACTTGGTTGAGTTGTTACTCGCGTGCGTCAATACGTCACTCTCACCAGGCCACCTCACCATTCGGGCAGGAAGCGCACTTGGCGTGGTGCTGGCATCGCACAACTATCCACATTCGCCCCGCACTGGCGACATCATTTCTCCACTGCCAAGCACTAACCCAATGTGTGCTGTCTTCCACGGCGGAACCGAACTACAAAATGGAAATCTAGTCACGGCTGGCGGGCGCGTACTTACCTGTGTCGGCTTCGGCACAACGCTTGAAGAAGCCAGAACCCATGCGTACTCCACTGCCACGCGTATTTCATTCGATGGCATGCAACTGCGTAGAGACATCGCGTGGCGTGCGCCCGGAGCAACCATTAAGTCGTACGCATCCACAGGTGTGAACATCGACGAGGGCACGCGCGCGGTAGACCTCATTAAGGCAAGCGTCGCAAAAACTTCAACATCACAAGTTCTACGTGGCGTTGGCGCATTTGGCGGCGCACTTGACGTGTCGTTTCTGAAAGAGTTTGATCACCCCGTGCTAGTTGGTTCAACTGATGGCGTTGGAACTAAAGTTGAACTTGCTGCGCGGACTGGCCGAATTCGCGGAACCGGCCACGACATCGTCAACCACTGCGTAAATGACGTGTTGGTGCAACGCGCATACCCACTCTTCTTTCTTGACTATCTCGCTTCGTCAAAAATCGATGCAGAAATGGTTGCCGAAGTCGTTGGCGGTATGGCAGATGCATGCGCCGCAGCAGGTTGCGTGCTACTTGGTGGCGAGACCGCCGAAATGCCTGGTGTCTATTCGCCGGGGGCCTTCGACATTGCGGGGACTCTCGTGGGGGTGGCCGAACGTGAGCAATTGCTGCCTCTTCCCACCATCGCCGCGGGCGACGTATTGATTGGGGTTACCTCAAACGGGCCACACACCAACGGTTACTCGTACCTGCGCAAACTCTTTGCCTGGATCCCAATGGAGTCTCAGCCAGTGCCACTCGACCGACCGCTAGTGGAGGCCTTACTTGAACCTCATCGCAATTACTTGCCAGTCCTCAAGGACGCGCTAGACACCGAACTCGTGAAGGCACTCGTGCACATTACGGGTGGCGGACTGCCAGAAAATATGCCTCGAGTACTGCCTCAAGGAATTGGCGCAAATATCACTCTTGGTTCGTGGCCGTTGCCACCGTTGTTCCAATTAGTCAGCGAACTCAGCGCGCTCGAAATGAACGAGCTGTATCGAACACTCAACATGGGCATCGGCATGGTGGTCATTGTGGCGCCACAGCACGTCGAAGCTGTTCAAGCATCCATTGGTGAACAAACGTGGATCATTGGCGAACTCACCAGCGATCACAACAAGGTGTTGCTGCAGTGACAACGCGGCTCTTGGTGTTGGCCTCAGGAAACGGCTCCAACCTGCAAGCAATTATTGACGCATGCGAAACGCAGGTGCTGCAGGCACAAGTCATTGGCGTAGTTTCAGACAATCCCAATGCCTACGCACTAAGCCGCGCAGCCCAACACAACATTGCATCCAAGGTTGTGGATCCAGCCAACCTCAACAAACACGAGTTCAACGCCCAACTCGCCTCAGCCGTTGTCGAATTTCATCCCGACATCGTGGTTCTTGCGGGTTTTATGCGTCTGCTCACTAACAACTTTCTGGCGCGCGTTTCACAGCAAATTATCAACGTGCATCCAGCCTTGCCAGGAGAACTGCCTGGCACAGGCGCCATCGAACGGGCATTCGCGCAGTTTGTTGCAGGAGAACGCTCCCAATCTGGTGTCATGGTTCATTTCGTCACCGACGAAGGAATAGACAGCGGCCCAGTTATTTGCCAAGACACCGTGGCCTTTGCACCCGACGACACATTGCAGACCTTCTCGCAACGAATGCATGAAACAGAGCACCGACTGCTCGTTAATGCCCTACTCATCACCATCCCTCAAACACAGAAAGCGACAACACCATGACATCAAACGCCGATTTCTTTTCCTATTTCGAAGGACTCACCTTCGACGATGTTGTTGTCGTCCCTGGATACAGCGACGTCTTGCCAGACGCCGTTGACACAAGCACCACCTTTGCTCGCGACATTCAACTTGCCGTGCCGCTGGTTTCTGCCGCGATGGACAAGGTCACCGAGTCGCGACTTGCCATTGCACTTGCGCGAGTAGGTGGTCTTGGCATTATTCATCGCAACCTCACCATCGACGACCAGGCCGCAGAAGTAAGGCGTGTGAAACGCTCGCAATCGGGCATGATCACCGACCCCGTCACGCTGCCCCCGACAGCAACATTGCAAGACGCCGAGAACTTGATGCATCGCTACCACTTCTCTGGCGTACCGATCACCGACCCAAAGGGCCACCTGGTGGGAATCCTGACCAATCGCGACATTCGCTTCTGCAAACCTTCCGACTATCAGAAGCCCGTTACCGAGTTCATGACTTCAACCAACTTGATCACGGCCGATGTAGGCACATCGCTCGACACCGCGCGAGACATCTTGCAACAACATCGAATCGAAAAACTTCCGCTCGTTGACGCCGACGGCACGCTTCGCGGTTTGATCACGGTGAAAGACATTATGAAACGACAGGACTTCCCTCACGCTACGCGCGATTCGGGTGGACGACTTCGTGCTGGCGCAGCGGTAGGTGTTGGTGAAGATCTCGAACAACGAGTGCAAGCACTTGTCGATGCCAACGTCGATGCAGTTGTTGTCGATACAGCGCACGGACACTCTGCTGGGGTAATGAACGCCGTTCAACGCATCAAGTCTCAGTGGCCAGAATTGGCAGTTATCGCCGGAAACGTTGTCACCGAAGAAGGCGTAGACGCGCTGCACAAAGCAGGGGTAGACGCAATCAAAGTTGGCGTTGGCGCAGGCTCAATCTGTACCACTCGCGTGGTTGCGGGCGCAGGCATGCCACAGCTCTCTGCCATTTGGTTCACTGCACAACGCGCGAAACAACTTGGGATACCGCTCATCGCCGATGGTGGTGTCACCTACTCGGGAGACTTGGTGAAGGCTTTCGCCGCTGGCGCAACCGTCGTCATGCTCGGCAGCCTCCTTGCCGGAACCGATGAAGCGCCTGGCGAAGTAGAACTGTTTGAAGGCAGGCGATACAAGAGCTACCGAGGTATGGGTTCGCTTGGTGCCATGCAAGGTTTGGGCGCCGACCGATACGGCTCGGCACAAAGCGGCACACCGCAACGAAACAAACTTGTTCCTGAAGGCATCGAAGGCCGCGTTGCATACGCGGGGTCGCTCGCAGACGTCATCTATCAACTTGTTGGTGGCTTGCGCTCGGGCATGGGTTACGCAGGCGCAGCCAATCTTTCCGAACTGCACACCCGTTCACGCTTTATGCGCGTGACCACGGCCGGGCGGGAAGAAAGCCACCCACACGACGTGACGATTACCCACGAAGCCCCCAACTATCACGCATAACAGTCACCTACGCTCTGACGTGTGATCCTGCACCTCATCAATAGAACCGACTGGGAAGCAGCGCAGCAGACGGGTGTCGTGCAGCCAGCATCGCTAGCAAGCGAAGGCTTTGTTCACTGCTCTACCGAGCACCAAATGGTTGCAGTTGCCAACAAGTACTACACAGGCACGAACGACATGCTGCTGTTGCACATCGACCCCAAACTTCTTGCCAGCCCACTGAAATGGGAGCCACCCGCACACATCGATGGCTCGCCCGCTCTACCTGGTGAACCGTTCTTCCCCCATATATATGGCCCCATCAACATCGACGCAGTCACAGAGATCATCGAGTTTCCTTCAATGCCAGACGGAACGTTTGTTGCGCCGTCGCAATTGAACACCTTCACCGTGCATAACATCGCACAAACACCACAGCACTGGGGCGAAGCAGCACAGTGGGGTTTCGAAGCCTGGGCTCACGAGTTTCCCAACGACACAGCGCAGACATATCTGGACCTTTACTCCCATTCCGACGGCACAAGCGGCCGGCTTGCCGAAACATTTGTTGCAATCGACTCAAACGACATGCTGCTTGGTTGCGTCACTCTGATAGACGATGACGAACTGCCAAATGCAACGGAACCTGGGCCTTGGGTTGCTGCGTTGTTCGTGCACCCAAAGGCTCGCGAACACGGCGTTGCCAATGCGCTCCTCTCCCACCTGATATCTCGCGCCCAGCAACTTGGCTTCAAGCAACTCTTCCTCTATACAGAAGATAAGCAGAGTTGGTACGAACAAAAGGGCTGGCGCTACTTGCGCAACACAAAGCTCAACAAGTTGCCGCACGTTGTCATGCAGCTAAATATCGGTTCTTGATCAGTCGAACTTGTATCGAACTTCCACAGTTACCGAAACTTCCTGAACACCAAGATCGATCTCGGTCTTTGCACTAGTTGCCATATCGTTTGAGCCCACTATCGCACGGGCCTCCCAAGATGGCGAAGAGATCTCGGTGATGTACTGAAGATCTCCTAAATCCAACTCCAGCAAGTCGGCGTAAGACTCAGCTTTGGCTTTTGCAGCTTTCACAGCCTTCTTTCGCGCATCATCCGCGGCATCTTGTGTGTCGAGCAATACTGGAACGACCGAATTGATTTGCACGCTGTTGCCCACTGCAGCAACTACTGCATCTACGACGTCGCCGGCCTTTGTCGTATCGCGCAACGTAACCGCAAATGCCTGAGTGCCCCTGTACCCGCTCACAGAACCAGACGAACCGTCGGTGTTATACGTATATTCCGGATACACGCTGACGTTCTGTGTCGAGAAGTCTTCGCTTACTACGCCGGCTTCCTCTAATGCTTTGCGCGCCTTCTCAGACCCTTCGGCCACCTTTGACAGTGCCTCCTCGGTATTTTCCGCAAGCACGCTGATCGAGAAAGTAAACGAAACGCCGTCCGGCACAACTTTCGCCGTGCCGGTTGCCTGCACCGTTACGCCGTGCGTGCCCGCATCTGCACCGTTATAGGTGTCGCCACCGCCAATGCTGCAACCTGCTAAAACCACTGCCAACACCGACACTGCAAACAATGAACCGCGTTTGTTGATCATCTCTCTATTCTGCCCGATCGGGCAGCATCAACAGGTTCAGGCCTTACGCCTCTTACGGAATACCAGCCACTCGCCCACCAACACGGTGAGGCCCAACAACAACATCGTCACTAACCCGGCGTTGGCATCAATGATTAGCCACAACAACGCAACAGAGCCAAACATAAAACGCATTGGTTCAGTCGAACTTGGCACAAATTCCAAACCTCTTGCGCGGTGTTTCACCAAGGTGCTGAGCACAAGCACAATTGCTGCCGCCAACACCACCGATCGTCCGTACTCATGCAAGCCCCGTGTTGCGATTGCAAACGCATTCTTTCGCAACAGTGTTTGGTCATCTTGCACCACCGTGTTGTACATGCCCTCCACCACAGCCATCAACAACAACACCAACACGCCGGCGCCCACCCATGCGTTGCCCACGTATTGAACGCCCCGCCTTATTGGCCGACCAAGCACAATTGCCAACGCTGCGAACAACAACGCCAAGGCAGGCAGCAACGTTGCCAAACCATCAAGGATGGTGACGCCCGTCTGCACCTTCTTCAACCCCTGCACGTCGAACAACTCCACATCAAGAGCCAAGCGCGTATCGGAAACGTCAGTTAGGAAAACCGCTCCGTCGCCAATCAACGAATCAACCAACAACCCCACGTACTTGGTGAGGTCGACAACTCCCGCAACGTCGGCCTGGTCCGACTGCTTATCCAACAACACTGCCTTCACCGCCTCGTGCGCCTGCCTGTTCACCTCGCGCCACAACGCCGCCATCTCTTCCGAGCGCACCATGCTTGTTGCTCGCTCACGCACCACCACAGCAAACGATTGATCGACTGTCTCAGACAACACCGCAAGCTGCTCGGGCAGCACACCGTTCAGCCTTTGCTCAATGTCTGCAACATTCATTACCGCTTCGGTGATCTTGTCGACAATTTCGCCCTGGATGGCCGAATCCTTGATCATCGGCGCAACGGTCTTCACATACGAGTCGGTGTTCAGGATTTGGTTTCGCGACCACACGGCCACAACCGAAGCCGCAAGCAACACCCCGCTCAGGGCCGCCATACCGATTGCCACCCTGGTGCGGATTTTCCTTGCAACTACCGCATCAGCCGTCATTTCCCCATCATAAATGCTTTCCCTTCATCGCCTAGCGTCTACAGACATGAGCAATATCGACCCAGACAAACTCAAGATGTTCTCGTTCATGCTCTTCAGCAAACTTGAAGGTGCCGTCACTTCGGGCATGATCCACCTGGGCGACCAACTTGGCCTCTACAAGGCCCTCGCTGCGGCCAATCAACCACTCACCACCGCGCAACTCGCCCACGCCACCCAACTGAACGAACGCTGGGTTCGCGAATGGGCCTACAACCAGGCCTCCGCAAAGATGATCTCCACCGACAACGCGCCTTCGCCCACACCCAACATCACCGACGACACCTTCTTTCTTTCACCCGAGCAAACGGTGGTGCTCGCCACCGACGATCACCCCGCATTCGGCATGGGCATGTTTCACCGCCTTCCTCAAACTATGGAGTCACTCAAGCGCATGCCCGAAAGTTTTCGCACCGGCATCGGCCACAACTACGACAGCCACGGCCCCGAAGGCGCTGTTGGCATCGAACGCAGTTTTGAACCGTGGACAAATGCCAACCTCGTCTCGGCCGTTCTCCCCGCCCTCACCAACATCACCAACTTGCTCCAGCAAGGTGCACAAGTTGCCGACGTGGGATGCGGCGCTGGCGGCGCAGTGCTACTCATGGCCAAGGCATTCCCCACAAGCACATTCACTGGCTACGAGATCAGCCAATACGCACTAGACCGCGCAGCCCAAAAGCTGCAGGAATCAAAACTGAGCAACGCTCATTTCAGCGATGCTCGCACCAGCCCATTACCAAACGACCACTCGCTCGATTTCGTCACCACATTCGATTGCATTCACGACATGACTCACCCCGCCGAAATGATGCAAGCCATTCACGCCAGCCTCAAACCAACCGGCACTTGGCTACTCGTCGACATCAAAGCCCACGACACATTCGCCCTCAACGCACAAAAGAACCCAATGGCCCCACTCATGTACGGCATCAGCGTGCTCTCATGCATGTCATCTGCCATGTCGGCACCCGGCGGTGCTGGCCTCGGCACACTTGGCCTCTCGGCAACCAACGCGCAAGCAATGGCCAAGGCTGCGGGCTTCTCTCAGTTCAACAAACTAGATATCGACCATTCGGTCAACGCCTTCTACGAAATC
>CAZNBF010000019.1:7012-14901 GCA_964571325.1 uncultured Acidimicrobium sp. | reverse complement strand
ATTCCGTCGCCGCGGCCGATGACAGCCTCGGCGCCGGTGATGATGGCAGCAACAAGTAGGCCGAGCATTGCAACGCCGACAAATGCGGCAATCCAGCGCTGGCCCGCAATGGGCTCGGTGCGCAGTTCTTCAACGCGGTCGACACCAAGCAACATGATCACGAAAAGGAATAACACCACAATGGCGCCCGCGTACACAATGACTTGCACGGCTGCCAAAAACTCGGCTTCTTGCGCCACGAACAACACGGCAACACCGAACAATGTGAGCACGAGGCTGAGTGCGGCGTGCACGGGGTGCTTACGAACGACAACGCCGATTGCACCAACCAGAATCATGATTGAGGCGCAAACAAATACAAACAACTCCATTACTTGCTCGGCTGTTCTGGCGCACGTACGCCGTAACCCAATTCGCCGCTCCAACCAACAACGCCTTCGAAGCTTGCGTCGCCCGATGGAGCGGTTGCGCGCATCCATGCAGAGGTGTGCTCGTCTTCGCCAGGGCGCCAGTCTTCCCATGGCAGATGCTGTGGCTTTCCGTCGTCGCCAACCACCAATTCGGCCTTGGTGTAAATGGCGTCTTGGCGATTAGTGAACGAGAACTCGAACAATTTTGATTCGGTGATTGCTTCGGTTGGGCATGCTTCAACGCACAAGTCGCAATGGATGCAGCGCAGGTAGTTGATCTCGTAGATCCAGCCAAAGCGCTCGCCTGGCGAAGTTGGATTTTCTGGGTTGTTGTCGGCGCCACGAACGTGAATGCACTTTGCGGGGCAGACCGCTGCGCACAACTCGCAGCCAATGCACTTCTCCATGCCGTCTTCGTAACGGTTCAGCACGTGGCGGCCATGCAGGCGCTCGGGCTTGGCAATCTTTTCGTCCATGATTTCGGCGCGCTTCGACGACTCGCCTGTTTTTGATTTGCTGATGGCTTTACGGCGCACGCGGCCGCCCGAATATTGCGTGGTCACCTGATTTTTTCCGCCACGCTGACGCATGGTGACGAGGAAGCCTCCGAAGTAACCCATTAGAACATCGACCCTTCCGCCTCACGTTGTTTGGCGCTCACGCTAAACGCCAGTTGCAACAACACGTAGCAAATGCCCAACACGACGACCGAGACCACAGTGACTGCAACGATGTTCCAGCCCTGATCGCGGCCAAGGCGTTGCGCGGCAAGCAGCATGAACCAGCCAAGCGATGCAGGGATGAGCACCTTCCAACCGAGGTTCATCAATTGGTCGTAACGGAAGCGCGGCAGTGTTGCGCGCAGCCATACATATACATAGAGGAACACGAGCACTTTCAGGAACAGCCAGACGGTGCCTTCCAGGCCATTTGGAATGAGCGGAATGTCGAGCACGACGCCGCGGAAGGCAATGGGTTGCGGGCCACCGAAGAACAGCGTGACCATAAGCGCGCTCATGGTGATGGTGTTCATGAATTCGGCGAGGAAAAACAGTGCGAAGCGGATGGACGAATATTCGGTGTTGAAGCCGCCAACCAATTCTTGTTCGGCCTCCACCAAGTCGAACGGCGGACGATTGAGCTCGGCAGTTGCCGAGATGAAGAAGATGACGAATGGAACCAAGCCAGTTGCGACAACATTCCATGTGCCCAACGTGCCTTGCGCATTGACGATGCCGCTTGTTGACAGCGTGCCGGTAACGAGGAAAACGGTTGCCAACGACATGCCAAGCGATGCTTCGTAACTGACCATCTGTGCAGATGCGCGCACCGAACCAAGCAGCGGATATTTAGAACCGCTAGCCCAACCAGCAAGCATGATGCCGTAAACGGCAATTGCGGAGATTGCCAGTGCGAACAACACGCCAACCGGTGGGTCGGCAAGTTGCACGCGGGTTTGCTCGCCAAACCACGTGACCATGCCGCCGTTACCGTCGCGATAGTCGCCACCAAGTGGGATGACGGAAAACGCAAGAAACGCGGGAACAAACGAAAGAAACGGCGCGAGTTTGAAAACAAAACGGTCGGCGCGCTCGGGGATGAGGTCTTCCTTAAAGAACAGCTTGGTGCCGTCGGCAAGTGTTTGCAGCAAACCAAATGGGCCGGCCTTGTTGGGCCCGATGCGGTTGCCCATGCCCGCAACCACCTTGCGCTCGAACCACACCATGAGCATGGTTGCAACGAGGCCTGTAACAAACACGGCCAACACTTTGAGCAACACAATAATGAGCGGCGTCCAGAGCAAGTCGCCAACGAGCAGCGGATCGATCGCGAAGATGTTGATCATGCGATTTTCTCGATTCGCACGTCGCACACGTGGCTCGAGCCGTCAATAAGTTCGCGGGCGTCGGCGCCTGGTTGATTGAACGCAATTTGAGCGGTTCCCTTGAGTACGTCTTCGCTTTCAAAAATTGGAAGCAGCACTGTTGCTCGGGGCGAAGTGACCTTGACGTTGTTGCCAATATCCACGCCAAGTCGGGCGCGGTCGAGCGGATGAATAGTTACGCCGGCGCCTGGTGCCAGGTGTGCAAGTGACGGGCTGTTGGCCGTGCCGATTGCTGCGTCGTACAACTTACGGAACATGACCACGCGGTAGTCGTACGAGTTTCGATCTTGGGCTGCGAATGGTGCGCGCGCCATGGTGATTGGTGTTGGGTGTTGCATCATCACGCCGTCGTGGCGTACTGCGCGAGCGTCGGCTGCGGGAGCGAATGCAGCAACGGTTGCCACCATCTTGTTGTGAACATCGGCGTACGACTCGAAGCCCAAGTCGATGCCAGCCTCGGTTGCCAACTCGACGGCAATCATCCAGTCGGGGCGCGATGTTCCCTTCGGCGTAATTTTCTGGGCCACGTCACTAATTCGGCCTTCGATATTTGTTGTGGTGCCAACCTTTTCGCCGTAGGCGGCGGCAGGGAAAATGATGTTTGCTTGCGCTGACGATTCGGTGATGAATGTGTCGATGGCAATGATGTTGCTTGCGCCGTTGATGGCGCGTCGGGCCAAGTCGGCATCGGGCACGTCGCGCAGTGGGTCGGCGCCAAGCAACACGAGGCACTCGATTTTGCCCGCAGCCGCAAGCTCCAGCATCTGCGTGGTGTCGGCAGCACCGTTTTGTGGTGCGAGGCCTGCGGTAATTGCGCCGCGCACGTTGCCACGGCGAAGCACCGGCAGCACTTTGGCATGCGGCGCAAGGTGCAATATTTCGCCAAGTGCGTGCACCACCGAGTCGGCAGACTCGGCCAAGTTCATGCGGCCAACAACAACCACTGCCGAGCCGCTGTTGAGCTGTTCGATAACCGAAGCATCGAGGGCGGCAACTGCTTGGGCGGTTTTGCCTGGCTCCACTTGCAGGCTCTTCCAAGCATTTTGTGTGAGGCCAGTTGGGCGCGAAGTGAACTCGACAACGCGGGCTGTGCGCTTTTGCGCGGCATCACGCACGCGAAGGAACAAGACAGGAAGTTCTTCCTTCAAGTCGGGCGTGAGCAGAACAATTGTTTTTGCGGTTCCAAGATCGTCGATGGTTGCTTGCGGCAACGAAAAGATTTCGGCTGGAAGGCCGTCGGCAAGTTGGCAGTCGCGCTGATCGACACCGAGTGCGTCGGCAAAAGCGGCCCAGGCAAACGCGTCTTCGTTGGTGCCGCGGGCGCCACCGATGATGCCAACCGATTGCGGCGAAACGGCAAGTGCGGTGCGCAACATGCGCGAGGCTGCATCGACTGCGCTTGACCATGAGGCCGCAACGAAACTTCCGTTCGCGTCTTTGATCAATGGCGTAGTCACGCGGTTGTCGGAATTGACTGATTCGAAGTTGAAGCGGCCCTTGTCGCACAGCCAGCCCCAGTTGACTGGGTCGATGTCGACGCCTTGGTAACGCACCAGTTCGTCGCGGCTGCTTTGCACAACGGTGCGGCAACCAACCGAACACGTGGTGCATGTGCTTTCCACTTGGTCCAAGTCCCACGGGCGGGCCTTGAAGCGATATGGCTTTGCGGTTAGAGCGCCAACCGGGCAGATTTGCACCGTGTTGCCCGAGAAGTACGAGCTAAACGGCTCGTCGGGAAATGTATTGACTTGGGTGTTGTTGCCGCGGCTTGTAAATGAGATAAGCGCGTCGCCCGCAACTTCATCCGCGAAGCGCGTGCAACGATCGCACAAGATGCAGCGCTCGCGATCGAGGAATACGTTGTCGGAAATTGGAATTGGTTTTTCGTAGTGACGCTTTTCTTCTACGTAACGGCTCTCGCCCGGGCCATGGCTGAAAGCCTGGTCTTGCAGCGGGCACTCGCCACCCTTGTCGCACACTGGGCAATCCAGCGGATGGTTTGCAAGCAGCAATTCGAGCACGCCTTCTTGCGCTTTTTTGACGCCTTCGGTTGCTGTGCGAACCACTTGGCCTTCGGCAACAGGTGTCATGCACGAGACAACCATCATTGGGCCGCGTGGGCCTTCCACTTCCACTAAGCATTGGCGACACATACCAACTGGTGTCATACGTGGGTGATAGCAAAAACGCGGAATGAATTCGTTTGCATCGTCGGCTGCGGCAATGACGAGGTCGCCCTTTTTCGCAGTAACGGCCTTGCCGTTAATCGTGAGGCTGACTGCTGTTGGGTCTGGCGTCGTCATGATGCTGCTGCCACTGCAGTTACAGGAATGGTGATGCGCTTGGTAACGCGCGACTCGAATTCACTTCTAAACAACGTGAGCGCCGAGTGCAACGGAGCAAACGCCGAAGGCCCAACGAAACAGATGGTTGTCATCTTGTAAGGAAACGGAACGGCTGCGAGGCCAAGTGCTTCGTTCGATGCGTGCGGGAAGTCGCCTGGGCAAATCATTGCGCCAACTTCCAGCATTTGTTGCAAGTCGGCGTCGGTGCCCTTGCCTTCAACAACGCGAGTGAGAATTCGCTCGAGCCAGGTGCCGCCTTCGCGACATGGCGTGCATTTGCCACACGATTCGTGCGCATAAAAACGCGTCAGCGTGAGTGCGGCGGCGGGAATGTCGGTGGTGGAGTCCATCACCATGATTGCGCCCGAACCGAGCATGGAACCTGCTGGGCCAACTTGGCTTGCTTCAAACGGCAAGTCCAACTGGTCTGGTGTAAACCACGGTGCCGAACCGCCACCAGGTACGAATGCTTTCAGTTCGTTGTCGTTGCGAATGCCGCCGCAAAATTCGGCGCCGTACAACAAGTCGCGAAATGTGGTGGTGCCGTTGATGATCTCGTACACGCCTGGGCGCTTGACATGACCGCTGACTGCAACCATGCGCGTGCCCGGCGAAGTTTTCGTGCCAATTGCGTTGTATGCGTCGGCGCCGTTGACGGCAAGCCAAGGCAAGTTGGCAAGTGTTTCCACGTTGTTGACGATGGTTGGCTGGCCGTACAAACCATTTGCGGCAGGAAAGAACGGTGGCTTCAGGCGCGGCATGCCGCGGTTGCCTTCGAGGCTTTCAATAAGCGCGGTTTCTTCGCCCACTACGTATGCGCCAGCACCCCAGTGCAACACGATGTCGACGGAGAAGTTGGAACCCAAAATGTTTTTGCCAACAAAGCCGGCCGCGTATGCCTCGTTGAGTGCGGCAGCAACGCGCTCTTGTGCAAGCGCCATCTCGCCGCGAATGTACAAGAAGCACTGCGACAAACCGGCCGCGTAACACGCGATGAGGCAACCCTCAATCAGTTGGTGCGGGTCGCGCTCCATCAGCAGGCGGTCCTTATATGTGCCTGGCTCGCTCTCGTCACCGTTGACAACCAAATAGCGCGGCCACACTTGTTGCGGAGTTAAGCCCCACTTGGTGCCAGCAGGGAAACCTGCACCGCCTCGGCCAAGCACCGTTGCTTTTTTAACTTCTTCGTGCACTTCGGCTGCGGGCAGATGCAACGACTTGCGCAAACCTGCGTAGCCACCCGTTTGCATGTAGCGCTCGAGTGTGAACGAGTCGGCATATTCGAAGCGCGACGTGACGATCTTTGGTCGGTCGCCCGCTACAAAGCCAGGTGCGTGTGCGTATGTGTTTGTCACAGCGCGGCCTTTCCGTCCATCCATGCGGGGCCGTCTACAACATCTTCTGGAGCAACTGCGCCTACACCCTTGTCGGCAGGAATGCGTTGGCGCACGGTGGCAACAGTGCCGTGCGGAGGAATTTCGTTATCGAGTTTGCCCGAGCGCAAGTCGTCGATGAGTGTGTCGAAGTCGGATGGGGTTACACGAAATCGGTAGCGATAATTAACTTGCAGCGTTGGCGCCTCGGTGCAAGCGGCCTGACACTCGGCATGCGCAAGTGTGAACATTCCGTCTTGAGTGGTGCCGCCCGGCTTTACGCCAAGCACGTGTTCGGCGTGGTGCATGAGTTCTTGGGCGCCCATGAGCGCGCACGACATGGTTCCGCACATGTTGATGAGATATTTGCCAACTGGCTCGAAGCGGAACATCTCGTAGAACGATGCTGTTCCGTACACCTCGGCAGAAGTGACGCCGACAAGTTCGCCAAGATGCACCATAGATTCGCGCGTGATGTAACCGTTTTGTTCTTGTGCCAAATGCAGCAGCGGGATGAGTGCCGACTTTGGTCGTGGGTAGCGAGCAATGATCTCTTTGGCTATTGCCACGTTGGCATCGTTCAGTCGGCTCATCGGTCTACCTCGCCAAGCACTGGGTCGACAGACGAAATGACGGCAACGGCGTCGGCAACGAGGCCGCCGCGCATCATGTGCGGGAGGGTCTGGATGTTGACGAAACTCGGTGCGCGAACGTGCATGCGGTACGGGGTTGGCGAGCCATCGCTGGCAATGTAACAACCAATTTCGCCGCGTGGGCTTTCGATTGCCACGTACACCTCGCCCTCGGGCACTTTGAAACCCTCGGTGAAAATCTTGAAGTGGTGAATGAGCGCTTCCATCGACTCGTCAATTCGTGCGCGTGGCGGAGGCGTCACTTTTTTGTCTTGGATTCGGTAGTTGCCGCCGGGCATGCGATCGAGAATTTGGCGAACGATGCCCATCGACTCGCGAATTTCGGCAAGACGAATGGCATAACGATCGAACGCGTCGCCATAGCTGCCGACAATGACGTCAAACTCCAGTTCGGGATACTTCATGTAAGGCATGTCGCGGCGCAAGTCCCACGCCACGCCGGTGCTGCGCAAGATTGGACCAGTTGCACCAAGCGCAATTGCCTCGTCGCGCGTGATCACGCCAACACCTTGCAAGCGCTCGCGCCAGATGGGCTGATTGGTCATCAAGATGTCGTATTCGCCCAAACGATCGGGCAGCATGTCGAGAATTTCAAGCACGTCGTCGCGCCATCCTGCCGGCATGTCGGCGGCTACTCCGCCCGGGCGAATGAAGTTGTGGTTCATGCGCAGGCCGGTCACTTTTTGGAAGAAGCGCAACACGATCTCTCGCTCGCGCCATCCGTACAACATCATCGACACGGCGCCAATGTCCATGCCGTTGGTTGCCATAAACAACAAGTGGCTGCTCATGCGGTTGAGTTCGGACATGAGCATGCGAATCCATACGGCTCGCTCAGGTATTTCGCCGTCGATGCCCAACAACTTTTCGGTGGCCATTGCAAAAACAAGTTCGCAGTTCAGTGGCGACAAATAATCCATGCGCGTGACGTTGGTGCCACCCTGCATGAACGTGAGCGACTCGCCCGTTTTTTCCATTCCGGTATGCAAGTAGCCAATGATTGGCTTGCAACGCAGCACTGTCTCGCCCTGCAATTCCAACATCAGGCGCAACACGCCGTGCGTGCTTGGGTGTTGCGGGCCCATGTTGATGATCATTGTTTGGTCTTCGCCCGGGTCGGCAGCAACGTCTGCCAACAACGCGGCGTCGGCCTCGCTCATGCGCAACACTGCACCAACTTCGCGCAGCACTTCCTTTGCGGTCAGTTCGCTACGCGAACGAAG
>CAZNBF010000019.1:0-6912 GCA_964571325.1 uncultured Acidimicrobium sp. | reverse complement strand
TTTTGGCTCACACGGCCCGCAACAATCATGATGTCGGCTTGGCGCGGTGATGCGCGGAACACTTCCATGCCGAAGCGTGCGATGTCGTAGTGCGGCGCACCAGTACCCATCATTTCGATTGCACAGCAAGCCAAACCAAATGTCGCACCCCAACTAGAGCGTGAACGTGACCATTTCACGAGGTCTTCGATGCGACCGGTTAGGAAGTTGTGGTTGACACCCTCGAGGCCGTCATCCAATACGTTGCGTGCGAGGCCCATTATGCGGCCGTCTCTTCGCGGCCTTCAAGACCAACACGTTTTACTGTGCTCAGCACTGTACGTGTGGGGGACTTCATCGGGTCGTCGCCCATGTCGATGCGAACTGCCTTCTTCAAAGGGCCCCAATCCAGCGCACCGCGCGCAATGGCGTAAACAAAGGCAACAAAAAACACGGCGCTGAATGTAAGCATCTCGAGAAATGCGTAGGTTCCAAGTGACTCACGCGCAACAGCATATGGGTACATGAAAATGATTTCGATATCAAACATGATGAACAACATTGCAATGATGTAAAAACTGACGGGAAAGCGCTCGGGTGCCTCGCGGCTTGGCACAATTCCGCATTCGTATGGCGCAGACTTTGCGGTGTTGGGCCTGCGCGGTGCAAGCAACAACGAAGCCACCGAACTGAGGCCTCCGAAAATAATGGCGAGCACCATCAAGACAATGATTGGAAGGTACTGCCCCATTGCTTTCGCCTACGCCTTCGCGGGCAACTGTTTGGCGCTCAGATTGGCGCGAAGCATCATGTCGCGTCGGTGGAGCAACCAGCACAGAATGAAGAAGATGATGCCCGAGCCAAACGTGATCAAGATGGCTGGCTGACGCTTTGCACCTAAGTCACGAATCATGTGTACGTAACGGTGAGGTTGCGTGCTGTCGACAATGGCACGCGCTGGTGCACGACCTGGTTCGGTGAGTTGCTTCACCACTGGAACCACTTCAACCAACGCATAACGCGGCTTGTGGAAGAAGGCGAAGAAGTCGATTGCATCGCTGATTTTCGGATAGCGCTCGCCGCCACGGTCGTAGGCGGCAACCGATATGTATTCTCCACCAGCAAACTCTTCTGCTTCAACCTGCAAAATATTGTCGGATGATGCGACTGCCTGACCGCGCTGCGGGTCGGACTCTTCAAGCAAGTTCCAACCCTCTTCTTGCAATGCCGCAGAAACGATCTCGGCATTAGCCACTGGGTCGTTACCCAACGACGGCTGCATCTCTAATACTTCGGCACCAACAAGGAAACTGCCATCTCTAATAATCGTGATCGGTTCAGCTGGGTGCCAAGTTGGTGATGGGCCAACTAAGCCAATGCCGTACACCCACCAAATTGCGCCCATCGTCATCATCCAGCCAAAAAAGCTAGCGAGCACTACCAAAAAGCCAAGACGCGCGCCAAGGTTCGTGCCAACAACAAGGTAGGTACCACCAATGAGCACGACTACGGAGATAAGAACAACGACGATGCCACGAAGCCCCGGATTGAAATCAATTGCGAACAAGGTATTCAACATTTACAAACCTCTCACGTAATCGACAACTGCAGAAATCTGCTCGTCGGTGAGCATCGAACCGAATGCTGGCATGCGACCACTGCCCTGGCCCTGCTCGCCGTAGCGCTTTCCGTACTCACTGCCGCCTTCAATGAAGCTGACCATGTCAGATTTTTGTGGAAACTGACGAACAGCCGAACCGCCTGTGAGGTTGGGGCCAAAGCCGCCACCGCCGGTGATTTGTGGGTCGCCATATGACCAACCCTTGGTGTGGCATCGTGCGCACGAATAGTTGCCGCTACCCAAATCCAAATTGAACAATGCTTCGCCAACAGTTGAATAGGTTCCGGCCTTGACCAAGCGTTCTGCTTCAGTTTGAATTTCTTCTTGCTTAGCAACTGGCAAGTGCCCGCCGTCGCAAACGCGTGCGTCGGCGTCTACTACCAAGCAATTCTCACGCGGAATCTGAATGCTCTTGAGATAATCGATCAGGGTTTGGATCTGCTGATCGTTCAGTGGTCCACCGCCTTTGAGGCCCCAAGGCGACATCGGTGAAAACGGACGTCCGTAATCCAAAATAAAGCGAACTTCTTCTTCGCTATAGCGATAGTAAATCGTGTTGATCGCAGGCGCCTTCCAACTGATTTCCTTCACTTCACCAGTTTTCGGGTCAGCCATCGTGGTGTTCGCAGCGCCACCTGGGCCGCCCATGCCGCCGTGACAACCAGCGCAGTTGAAGCCACCATTTGCGGTTACATCAAAAAGGTTTCCACCCCAGTGTTCAAAAATGGTGTCCCATTCTTTGATTGCGCCAGCCTGACGGCTTGGCTCCAAAATCCAATACAGCGGCAACGTGATGGTGATGACGGCAAGGAACAGCAAGCCAATCAGCTGTGTGCGCTCGATCTTCTTGCCTTCAAGAATTTCGTCGTCGTAGTAAGGCTTGCGGTTTGCAGCCAACTCGATTTCGGAACCGATTTCTGCACGGCTCTTGCGAATATTGAAAAGGCCATAAACAATCCAACCACCAATAGCGGTAATCAGTACGAACCAGGCAATGTCGGTAGTAACTGCTGCGAACATCAGTGACCTCCACCCACGCAGTGTGGGCCTTCTGCTTCTTGTCCTGTGGTGTTGGTGCCAATTGGTGGGCCACCAAACACGGTGCCTGTATCAACAACAAGGATTCCATTGGCAACAGAAACGCCGAAGTGATCCATACCGCGCGGTGCTGGGCCGCCCTTCTTTTCACCAACTCGGTTGTATTGCGAACCGTGGCATGGGCATTCGAACCACTGCGAGCTTGAGCACTCTGGAACACGGCAGCCAAGGTGCGGGCATTTCTGATAAAGCGCCATTACCCCTGCTTCCAAGCCGGCGAACACGGTTGTCTGTGCACCGTAAACAGCCTTGGCCTTGGACAAACCTTCACGTGGATATTCGGTGATCCAAGCGCGAGCTTGCGGAACGTAATAAAAGCCCTTGTTGGAACGAATCTGACCGATGACGTCATCGATATTGCCAATAGTGATTTTGGAACCGAAGCCGCCCGAGGATCCCTTCCAGAGGAATGCAATTACGGACGCTCCGAAACCGCCAAGGCTTGCGCTCATCAGCGTGACGCTTGCACGATTGAAAAACTGTCGACGCGTTACGCCCAATGCTTCTACATCTGGCGGCGACCATGGCTCGATTTCTGCTTTTGGTGCAGCAAGGACAACACTGCGCGATGCAGTGGCCGCGGCTTCTACTTGGCGGCCAGTCATTGCTTCAGGGTTAACTTTGCCGCGGTCCTTTTTGCGTGTTTCGCGTGCGAGCGATCCAACGCCACGCACGTCTTTTCGACGCACACCAGTAAGAACAAGGCCAATGGCTGCAACGACAAGCACTGCAACTGCGATGGTGATGATTTGTGAGGTACTCATATATATACGTGTCGCCTTAGAGCTCGAAGAAGATTCCGTCACGCCATGGGAACGTGAAGTTGAAGCCTGGACCACGGAAGAACGAGCCGATGATGACCAATACCGCCCAGAACATGAGGTGAACGGTGAAGAGGCTGGTCATGAACTTTCGGTCTTCTGGTTTGTTTGATGGGTTGCGATCCATGAATGGAGCAAACATCAACGCAATAAGACCCATGCCCGGCAGCGTCACACCAGCAATCATCGGGTGGAACATGGTGAGCAACTCTTGCAAGCCCAAGAAGTACCACGGAGCTTTAGATGGGTTTGGCGTTTGGTTGAAGTTTGCAGCGCGCAGCAATGGTGCGTTGACAAACCACGAGAACATAAACAAGAACGCTGTGCACGCAAGCGACGCGACGAATTCGATGCCGAGCAAGTGAGGCCATGTGTGCACCTTGTCGACAGGCACTGCTTTCACATCTTGAATCGAACCTGATTTAACAACTGTGAGCAAACGTTGCGTGTGCCCGCCCGGGCCCGCGCCAGTTGGCAAACCGCCCGCGGCTGGTGCGGCAACAACGGCAGTTGTTGGACGATCGGCGACGGCTACACCGCCACTTGCGCCAGCCTTTGCTGCCTTGCTGCGCTCTAACAAATGTGCGGGGATGCGCGAGTCTGCTGCTTCGCCACCTTCGGTTGCGCCAGCGCCAGCTTCGGCCGCGGCCTTATCGCGCGCGGCTTGCGCACGCTTTAAGAGGTGCTCTGGAATCTCGGTCATGTCAGATCATCCTTTCGGTGCGTACAGCGATCACAATGGGCCCGAAATTCCGCCATCTTTACGCACTCGCCAGAAGTGAATGGCGAGGAAGATAACTGTGACGAACGGGAAGAGCAGCACGTGCAATACATACCAACGCAGCAATGTTTCGGCCCCGATTTCGGTACCGCCTAAGAGTACGAAACGAACTTGCGAACCAATGACCGGCGAATAGCCCATCATGTTGGTGCCTACGGCAACTGCCCACAACGCGAGTTGGTCCCACGGCAACAGATATCCGGTGAAGGACAAGAGCAAAGTGAGCGTGAGCAAGATAACGCCAATCACCCAGTTGAATTCGCGCGGTGCTTTGTATGCACCGTGGTAAAAAACGCGCGCCATGTGCAAGAACACGCTGAGCACCATGAGGTGAGCACCCCAACGATGCATGTTGCGCACCATCAAGCCAAACGTCACGGAAGTTTGCAGCGACTGAATGTCTTGCCATGCATCGGCCGCAGTTGGTCGGTAGAAGAACATCAAGAAAATACCTGTGACAGTGAGCAAAATGAACAAGAAAAAGCTGAGGCCGCCGAGGCACAGCGTGTAACTCACTTTTACCGCATGTCGCTTCACTTTTACTGGGTGCAAGTGATAGAGCACCGAGTTCATGATGACGTACGAACGGTTACGCGGCGAGTCGGTGTAGCCCTTACGGAAAATTGAGCCCGGTCGGAAAATTGAGTTCCACACCTGGCTGCCGAGTAGTGCCTGACCCAATGCAGCGCCACGCTCTTTCAGCGTGAGGCGGGGCTTTTCTTCGATTGTGCTTGCCATAACTATTTCTCCGTGTTCCTGAAACTTCTACAACCGCAGTCCGTAGGCATAGCCATGGTTGGCCGTGCGCATGTGTGAATCACCTGTTGCCGCCGGAGCGCCAACTTTGCCCATAATGATGACTCCTGTTGGGCAACGATCGACGCACAACGCACAACGTGTGCACACATCGTCGTCGATAATGAACAACACATTGTCCGATGGATCGGAGCCCGGCATCTCGGTTCCTTGCGCCTCGGCAATTGCCTCGGGTGAAACCATGTGAATGCACTTCCATGGGCAGATGTCGACGCAGCCTTCGCACATGATGCATTCGCTCTGATCGATATGAATGAACTGCTTTGGCTTGACTGCTTTGGAGAGATAGTCGGCATCGACCTCGACGAGTTGATACTCGTCGGACCATTCTGGCATTGGTGGGTTGGCGTCAGTCTTTGTCATGTCAATCAGTTCTTACGCATCAACGGACGACCGTATGTGGATGTTTCAATCTCTTGTGGCTTCACGTTCCCGCGATTTTGCCACCACTTAAACAGATAAATCATGAGACCAATGAAAATGGCATGAATAACCACGACGAGGATGTCGCGAACTGCTTCATAACTCATGTCGAATGGGAATGGGCCGCCAAGTGACTTCGGCTTCAAAATGTCGAATGGCCCGAAGATGATGTTGTCCTTGCGCCAACCCAAGTTTTTGTCGGCATGGTCGATGAATTGGTGAGGCACCACTCCGAATGCAATGAACATGACAGCAAAGACATATGTGGCGCCAAAAATCGCTTCGCCCCACGTTGCTTTGCGATCTACCGGACGTCGTTTACCAACGAGCACAATGGCGTACGACATCGCGAGAGTGAGTGCAAACGAGAAGATAAACGCTTGGTTCATTCCAGGCCATCGAAGAATGTCTATTGCCAGCATGGGTCGCAGGGATTACCTTCTCTAGTCAGTGCACCTTGTAAATACGCTTCCGAGACTAGTCGGGAAGGGTGCAAATTGGCGCAAACAGCCACATCGTGCAATCGTGCAGCCCTGTGACCTTGCGCACTTGGAGCCCCCTGCCTCGTACATATTGGTTCAAGCGCTCCAAGTTGATTTAGAGTAGAACACCGTGACCGAGATACCAGAACACCTGCTGAAGCGCTCGAAGGAACGTCGCGGCGCGCTGGCGGGCGAAGCGGGTGACGCGGCCCCTGCAGCACCCGCCGCCTCTGCCCCTGCAGTTGCTCAGACTGCGAAGGTTCTTGTTGCACCCGATGCTCCGCCGCCACCACCGAAACCAGATCCTGCCTATGTCACTGCCGCTAAAACGCGCAAGAAGATTCCGTTCTGGGCAATGGCAACACTCAGCTTGCTTCCGTTGTGGGCATTTATTTATCTCTTGGCATTACAACCACGAGAACAAACCGTAGAGGGCCCACTTGCAATCGGCGCCAGCGTTTACGGATCGTGCGCGGGATGTCACGGCGCAGCGGGACAAGGCGGAGCCGGTCGTGCATTTGCAAATGGTGAAGTGCTAAAAACCTTCCCGAAGATTGAAGACATGCTCAACTTCGTCTACACCGGAAGCCAGGCCTATGTCGCCAAAGAACTTACGGTGTACGGAGACCCAGACCGCGAAGGTGGCGCACACGCACCGCTTTCATACAACGGCAACCCCATGCCGCAGCAGGGCCAGATGCTGGGCGGCGCACTAACTGAAGCAGAGATTCTTGGTGTTGTGTGCCACGAGCGTTATGCGCTTGGCGGTGCCGATGCAGCTAGTGAAGAGTGGATAGAGGAATATGAGACGTGGTGTTCACCAGAGTCGGAAATTTTCCTTGCACTTGAAAACGGCGCTACTTCGTTTGCAACACTCGACAAAGATTTTGC
>CAZNBF010000018.1:12389-15260 GCA_964571325.1 uncultured Acidimicrobium sp. | reverse complement strand
CACGACTAGCGAACGTCGTCGATCAAGCTTCGAAGTAATTCAACTTGTTGTACAGCGTCGGGGCCGATTGGGTTCACGGAAATAACTGTGACACCAGCTTCCTTGAACGCGGCCAAGCGCTCTTTCACGAAGTTCTTTGGGCCAACAAGATGCGAATTGAGCAGCCACTCGGAAGGAACCTTTGCTGCCGCCTCTTGCTTCTTGCCGTCCAGATACAGATCCTGAATTTCGACTGCTTCTTGCTCGAAGCCGTACGACTTGCAGATGTCGTTATAGAAGTTTTTGCCGCGGGCACCCATGCCGCCCACGTACAACGCGGTGCTTGGTCGTGCGAAGTCGAGCACTTTTTGTTGGTCCTCGCCAGTAAGCGACTCGTCGATGGCCAACATGCCGCCAGCCGAAATGTCCATTGGTGGGCGCGATGCATCGCGCTTCGCGTAACCAGCCTTCAAAGCGTCGCCCCACACTTGTTGAAACTTTTCTGGGTAAAAGAAAATTGGCATCCAACCATCTGCAATTTCGGCGGTTGCTTCAACGCTCTTGCCCATGAGTGACGCCCACCAGATGGGGATGTCTTTGCGCACTGGATGATTGATCAGTTTGAGTGCTTTGCCCAAGCCTGTGCCCTGGCCTTGCGGAAGTGGAACCTCCACAGTCTTGCCCTGGTACGACAACGGCTTCTCGCGCTTCCAAACTTCGCGGCAAATGTCGATGTATTCCTTGGTGCGTTGCATTGGCTTGTCGTATGCCATGCCATGAAAACCTTCGATGACCTGCGCGCCCGATGCGCCGAGGCCAAGAACGAAACGACCGTTGCTCACGTAGTCGCAACCCGCCGCAGTCATTGCAACAAGCGCAGGTGTGCGCGAATACACGTTGATGATGCCAGTACCAATTTCGATGCGGTTAGTTACCGCTGCGAGATAACCGATTTGGGAAATGGAGTCGTACGAGTACGCCTCTGCCACCCACACCATGTCGAGCCCCACCTTTTCCAACTCGACAACTTGTTGTGCCGAGGATTGAAAATCGGAGATGTAGTTGATCATCATGGAAAGTTTCATGATGATGAGACTAGATGGGGCTTAGTTGACTTTGCGAGTTCGACCTTCCCAGTACGGGGCGCGCAAGTCCTTCTTGAGGATTTTGCCGCTTGGGTTGCGCGGAAGCGCATCGATCCACGCCACCGACTTGGGGCACTTGAACCCAGCCAGGCGCTCTTTGGCAAAGGCGATGATCTCGTCTTCGGTTACTGCAACGTCGGCCTTGCGCACCACGATCGCCATTGGCACTTCGCCCCACTTCTCGTCGGGGATACCAATGACCGCCACGTCGGCAATTGCCGGGTGACCCATCAATGCGTTTTCTACTTCGGCCGGATACACGTTTTCGCCGCCGGAGACAACCATGTCCTTAACGCGGTCATAGATATAGACGTAGCCGTCCTCATCTTGATACGCGGCGTCGCCAGTTTTGAACCAGCCTTCCGAGTTGATGGACTTGGCGGTTTCTTCGGGCATGTTCCAGTAGCCCAACATCACTTGGCCACCCTTCACCCAAATTTCGCCAACCTCACCAACCGGAACATCTTTTCCGGTGTCGGAATCGACTACACGAAGTTGCATGTTTGGAACAATCTTTCCGCACGAACGCAACAGCTTTCGCTTCGGCCCTTCGAGGTCGTGATCCTCTGGCATCAAGATGGTGGTTGCACCAGTTGTTTCGGTGAGGCCATACACCTGCATGAAGTTGGTCTTGAATGTCTTCATTGACGAAGCAAGCACTTCTTCAGAAATTGGTGATGCACCGTAGGCAATCAACTCGAGGCTCGAGTAGTCGGCCTTGTCGACGTCTGGCACCATGAGCATGAACTGCAACAGCACCGGCACCAAGAAGCCGTGTGTGATGCGATGCTTGCCAATGAGCGTGACAATTTCTGCTGGGTTCACGTCGCGAATGATGATCGACTTGCAACCAAGCGCCATACCTGCAGTTGCCCAACCGCCGCCACCAATGTGGAAGAGCGGCATGGCAACAAGGTTGACCGTGCGATCGGTGAACTTCCAGATCTCTGCAGCAAATGGAATGAGCGCAAAGAAGTTGTTGTTGGTGAGCATGACGCCCTTTGGCCTGCCCGTTGTGCCGCTTGAGTACAACTGAAACGCAACGTCGCCAGGCGCCGACTCGACACCGGGATCGGTTGATGCACCAGACCCCGAGAAATCTTCGTACGACGGATACTTGCTGTGACCGCCAATGACAACGATGGACTTCACGTTCGGAAGATCGGCCGCGATTGCGTCGAGTACAGGAACAAAGTCGGGGCCAACGATGAGCACCTTGGCGGCCGAGTCGTTCACGATGTATGCAACCTCTGGTGGCGCAAGTCGCCAGTTGATATCAACGCTGACGGCATTGAGCAAGCCACACGCATAGAACACTTCGAAGTGATCGATGCCGTTCTTGTCCAAAAATGCAACGCGGTCTTGCGGGCCAACGCCAGCAGCCTTCAATGCATTTGCAACCTTGCATGAGCGCTCGTATAACTGCGCCCACGATTGGGTTTTGTCGCCTTGCACGAGGGCAACGTTGGTTGGCTGAGAGGCAGCGTGCGTGCGGACGATGCCTGCGATGTTTCGAATGTCATTCCCCATCTGGGAGAAACTAGTCTTTAGCCCAATTCGATACAAGAGCGGGGTCACTATTTATGAGCGCAGCAGAACTTGGATTTGACGGCAAAGTAGCCATTATTACGGGCGCTGGCGGCGGGCTTGGTCGACAGCACGCACTGTTGCTGGCTTCCCGAGGGGCACTTGTGGTGGTCAACGACTTAGGCGGCGCACTGGACGGAAGCGGCAGCGACAAGGGCGC
>CAZNBF010000018.1:0-12289 GCA_964571325.1 uncultured Acidimicrobium sp. | reverse complement strand
GGCGCGTTTCACGTAACGCAGCCCGCATTCGTTTTGATGCGCGAGCAGGGTTACGGCCGAATCATTTCCACTTCGTCGGCTGCCGGCGTGTTTGGCAACTTCGGCCAAGCAAACTATGGCGCAGCAAAAATGGGACTTGTTGGTTTCATGCGTGTGTTGGCTGTTGAAGGTGCGAAGTACAACATCAAAGCAAACGCCATTGCCCCACTTGCACTTACACGCATGACCGAAAGTTTGTTTAGCGGCGCAATGGCGGAGAAACTGCAACCAGAGTTGATCTCACCAATCGTTGCTTTCTTGGCGCACGAAGATTGCCCAGTAAGCGGCGAGGTGTACAGCGTTGGTGGCGGCCGTGTTGCACGCGTGTTTATAGGCGAGACCCCTGGTTATTTCAACGCCAACCTGACCATGGAAGACGTTCGCAACAACTTCGAACAAATTCGCAACGAGGACGGCTACATCGTGCCCGCCAACATCAGCGAAGAGACGGCCATGTTCATGCCGTACCTGAAGTAACACGCGGCACTATGCCCTCGCAGTCGAAGGTTGCTTCAACCGACAACGTAGATATTGCGGTGTACGACTACGAACCAAATTCAACATTGCCAACCGTGTTGCTGTCGCACGCAACGGGTTTTCATGGACGTTGCTTCGAACCAATCGCACAACAACTTGCAACAACCAATCACTGCATTGCATTTGATTACCGCGGCCACGGCGACTCGGTTATTCCTTCCGACTGGCAAGTGCGATGGAACGCCTATGGCGACGACGTTCTTGCGGTTGCAAGGGTTGCCGCCGCGCGCGGCCCCATTGTTGCTGCGGGCCACAGCATGGGCGGCGCTGCACTAGTGATGGCGGCAATTCGCGAACCACAACTGTTTCGTGCTCTTGTGTTGTTTGAGCCAATCATTTTCCCCGACACTGCGCGCAACAGCGGCAAAGGCCCAAGCCCATTAGTTGAAGGCGCACGCAGACGACGCGCAACATTCCCTTCGCTAGATGCGGCCTACGACAACTATGCATCGAAGCCACCGCTCAATATTTTCCAACCCGATTCGCTTCGCGCATACGTTGATTACGGCTTCAACGTGCAACCCGATGGTTCGGCCACACTGAAGTGCGCGCCAGAACACGAGGCGCGCACGTTTGAGACGGGCGGCATTCATGAGACATGGGAAGACTTGGGCCAACTGCAAGTGCCATCGTGGTTTGTCTCGGGTGCATTCATCGAGTACTCGCCTTCTTCGTTTACCGAAATGATTTCAAACTGTGTCGACGGCTCTACCTATGTGCAGTGGAACGATCTTGGCCACTTCGGCCCCATGCAAAACAGCAAGCGATTTGCCGACCTCATCCGACTCGTGAGCGCAAACGTGCAATGAGCGAAACGTTCGCAGTCCCCGATTCGCTTTCGCCTTCCAGCACCAGCACGTTTCAAACATGCCCGCTGCAGTTCCGATTTCAAAACATTCAGAAACTGCCGCAGCCGCCGGGCGCTGCAGCGGTTAAGGGCAACGTGGTTCACCGAGTCCTCGAGTTGCTGTTTGGGCTAGACGCACCAAGCCGCACACCGCAGGCTGCACACCAATTCTTGGCACAAGCCAAAACCGAATTTGAACCCACCTACGACATTACGGGCCTCAACTTGTCGGAAGCGGAAGCCACAAAGTTTTGGGCCGAATGCACCGTGCTTGTCGACAAGTACTTACAGATGGAAGACCCACAGACCATCAACAACATCGACGTTGAACTTTGGGTGACTGCCCCGCTGCAGGGTTTCCTACTTCGCGGGTTTATCGACCGAGTAGAGCGCGACGCAAATGGCGGCATTGTCATTAGCGACTACAAAACGGGCAAGGCACCGCGCGCAAACGACGTAGACAACAAGATGACTCAACTACACATGTACGCGTACATGCTGAACGAGATGCGCGGCGAGATGCCCGCATCTATTCAATTGATGTACATCAAAGACGGCGTGCGCCACACCCGTACCCCAACCGAACAAACCATGCGCTTCGTTGTCACACGAACCAATGCCTTATATAAGGCAATTGAAAAAGCCTGCACCACGGCGAAGTTTCCAACCAACAAGAGCAGCCTGTGTTTCTTTTGCAACTTCCAACGCTGGTGCCCAGAGTTTGGTGGAAACCCAGACAAAGCAGCAGAGGAAGCGCCCATTGCATACCCAAGGCCAGCAGCATGAAAAGCGCAGCGTGGTTCGAGAAGTTTGACCAACAGGTTGACAACGCGCTCGAACACATTCGCGACCACAAGTTTGTTGTAATCGTATTTTCCATTGCCAGCGCAGTTGGCGACTTTGGTTTGCTCTGGCACATCATTGGTTTGCTTCGCGCAATCGGCAGCATGGACAGACTGAGCCAAGCACTCTTCTTTTCGCTGATGATCGGCATTGAAAGCTTGATCCTCAACCAAGGGATCAAACGTCTCTTTCGCCGCAGCCGGCCAACCGAACGTGGCGACGAACGCTTTGCGCTGCGCAAGCCGCGCACGTCCAGTTTCCCCAGCGGCCATGCATCATCGGCTTTCTTTTCGGCCCTCGTGCTCACGTACTTCACCACGTGGCCGTGGGCAATCTTGTTTTACGCGTTTGCCTTGATCATTGCCACCAGCCGCGTTGGCGTGCGCATTCACCACGCAAGCGACGTGATTGGTGGTGCCGTTGTTGGCACCCTGATGGGAATTATCGGGCTTGTGGTGCTGAATACACTGGCTATCTAACACGTATGCAACACGACCTGCCTCGCTTCGATAACCGGATGAGCGACGCGGAAGCGTTGATGTGGCGCGTTGAGAAAGACCCATTTCTCACCTCCACATTTGCCAACATCACTGTGCTTGATTCGCGGCCAAACTTTGAAGCCTTCGTGCAACGCATGGACCGCGCCTCGCGCATTATTCCTCGCTTGCGACAACGCGTGCAACCAGCGCCCGCAACCGTTGGCGCACCAACCTGGGTTCGAGACACCGAGTTCAACATTCGACACCACGTTCGTTACATGGCGCTGCCAGCGCCCGGCACCATGCGACAACTGGTGGATCTGGCATCGCTCATTACTGCCGACGCATTCGATCGTGCTCGCCCACTGTGGCAATTTGTCATTGTCGATGGCCTTGCCGGTGGCAAATCTGCATTGATCCAAAAACTGCATCACACCGTCACCGATGGCCAAGGCGGCGTGGCGCTATCGATGCAGTTTCTTGACTTAGAGCGCAACAGCCCGCCGCCTCCACCGCTGCCAAAAGAAGTACCGCAAGCCCCCGAAAGCAACAGCACCACCGACTTGCTGTCGTCAACGTTTGCCGACGCCATGCGCGCGCCGCTTGGGGCATTGCGCCAAGTGCGCGAGCTGTTGAGCGACCCAACACAACTGCCCGGCTTGGGTGCACAAGCAACCGCAACCGTGAGAGGTTTGCTTGCCGAACTGAACGATGTAGATAGCGCGCGCTCGCCGCTATGGACACAGCGTTCTATTCAGCGCCGATGCGAAACATTGCGCGCTCCATACCGACCGATGCTCGAAGCATCACGCGCGCTTGGCGGCAAACTGAACACTGCGTTTCTTGCCGCAACTGCCGATGCAGCCGGCGAATATCACCGCCAACTTGGCATGCCCGTAGAAACGCTGCGCACATCTATGGCCATCAGCACACGTTCGGAAGCAAGTGGCGGTAACGCATTCACACTTGCGCGCATGTTGGTGCCAACTGGCCCAATGCCTATTGCCGAGCGCTTTGCTGCAATCAACGAAGCGGTGTCGCAAGCACGCGAACAATCCAAAAATGCTTCGCTCGACACGCTTGCCACAATGTCGTCGCTGCTGCCAACTTCGGTGCTCGCACGTATTGCGCGCGCGCAAAGCCAAACAGTCGATTTCGCAACATCCAACGTGCGCGGCGCCGGCATCCCGCTGTACATCTGCGGCGCTCTGGTGCTGGAGAACTACCCAATTGGGCCGCTAGGCGGCGTTGCCTTCAACCTGACGATGCTCAGCTACAACCACAGCTTGGACATGGGACTGAACATCGACACGGCCGCAATTGCGGAACCAGAACGACTGCAACAGTGCATACAAAAAAGTTTGCACGAGCTAATGGACTACGCACCAAAAAACAAAGTGGGCATACCCGCCCCGCCAAACCCGCGAGTTACGCGGTGGCTGAAGAAACTGCGTTTGCGGTAAGCAACAGCCGCACGTCGAGCAACAAGTCGGCTACCTCTTCGGTTCGGACCAACTCGCGGTTGAGCATGTCGCTCAATGCTTTGTCGATAACGCCGAGGGCTTCTGTGATGACTGCTGTATCGCGTGCTTCGGTCATGTGGTCACCATACCCCACCGGTGACGCGAAGTTGTGACTCTGTGCGTAACATCACATAAATGGAACTAGTGGGAAAAGTCACAGTTGTTACGGGTGCGGCGGGCGGAATTGGCAAGGCCCTTGCCGAGAAATTTCACCAAGAAGGTGCGCGGGTTGTGCTTGCCGACCTGGACGAGGCCGCCCTGCAGTTGGTGGCCGGCCCGCTGAACGCTAAACGCCCCGATAGCGCTTTGGTTTTTGCCGCCAACTTGGGCACCGAAGCAGCAAACGCAGCGCTTGTGAAAACAGCAATCGACACTTTCGGCACCGTTGATTTATTTTTTGCAAACGCCGGTGTTGGCTCCGGCAGCGACTTATCCACACCCGAAGATGTCTGGGAAACCGCGTTCAACATCAACTTCAATGCTCACCGGTGGGCCGCAAAATATTTGCTGCCCGAATGGTTGGCGCGCGGTGACGGATACTTCTGCAGCACCGCATCGGCTGCAGGCTTGCTCTCCCAAATTGGTTCCGCCCCCTACACCGTCACCAAGCACTCGGCCGTTGCATTCGCCGAATGGCTATCTCTTACATACGGCGCCCGCGGCATCAAAGTCAGTTGCCTGTGCCCTCAAGGTGTCAACACCAACATGCTGAAAGGCGCCGACGTCTCCAACGACGGGCCATCGGGAAACGTGGTTCGAGTTGCGGGAGCAGTGCTGGAACCAGCCGAAGTTGCCGAGGTTTGCGTGCAAGTAATCCGCGACGAAACCTTCCTCATTCTTCCCCACCCCGAAGTTGCTCAGTACATGGTGCTGAAGGCAACCGAGCGGGATCGTTGGCTTGCAGGAATGCGCAAGCTGCAAAAGCGGGTGCTCGGCTTCTAACGACGCAGGCAATAACAACGGTGGTACACATTGCAGTGTGCAGAAAAACCTGTGGCTCGTTTGCTTGTGCTTGATCGCCTCGGCGTGCGCACCCGCAACACCGCTCGATCCGAGCAGCGCAACAGTCGAACAAGTAATTGACGGCGACACCATCGAGATACGCATTGGCGAAAAGATCGAATCGATACGCCTCATTGGCATAGACACACCCGAAACGAAACACCCCACCAAGCCGGTGCAGTGCTTTGGCCCCGAGGCAAGCCAGTTCATGCACGAATTGCTTCCAGAAGGAACCACCGTTCGGTTGGAGCGCGACGTTGAGGCCCGCGACCGCTATGGCCGATTGCTGTTGTACGTGTATCGCATGCCAGACAACCTGTTTGTCAACTACGAGCTGGCGGCGCAGGGTTATGCCGACACGCTTTCGATCGAGCCAAACATCATGCATCGCTCGGATTTCTCACGGGCGGTCGCGCAAGCGCGAACAAACAAACTGGGGCTATGGAAGGCCTGTCGCTAGTAGCGTTTAGGAAGTGAGCACGCCAACACTTGCAGAACGACTGGGATACGCAGCCGATGCGAAATTGGTCATTCTTAGTTGCGACGACCTTGGTGCATTTCATGCCGCCAACGTGGGCGTGTACGACGCGATGCGTAAAGGTGTTGCAACTTGTGCCTCGTTGATGGTGCCGGCGCCGTGGGCAAAACATGCGGTGCTCAATTACAATGGCGACGACATTGGTGTACACCTCACCGTTAATAGCGAACACGAGATGTACCGATGGGGCCCGCTGACATATGCGCCAAGCCTGCAATCGGGTGAAGGCGGCTTCCCGCGCACGGTGGACGACTTGTGGGAACACGCAGACTCGGCCGAAGTGCTACGCGAATGTCGCACACAGATTTCGCGCGCAATCGAATGGGGCATCGACGTAACGCACCTGACGCCGCACCTCACCGCAATTACATTGCGCCCTCAATTTTTTGATGTGTACCTGGAACTTGCCGCCGAGTTTCAATTGCCCATCCGCCTGCCGTCAACCATTTCCGAAGCGCAAGCAGGGTTTCCGTTTAGGAAACTTGCCGCAGAAGAAGGCGTGGTCTTCCCCGATCACTTCGATCACGACTGGCGCGAAGGCAGCCGCGAGCGTGTGCTGAAATCGTTTGCCAACCTGCAGCCGGGCGTAACCGAAATACACGTTCAGCCATGCATTGACACTCCAGAAATTAGGGCGCTTGGCAGCGTGGCTTCTGGATGGATTGACGACTACGAACTTGTTGTCAATGATGCTTCGTTGCGCGACGCCATTGCGTCTAGCGGCGCGGTGATGATTGGCTATCGCGCGTTGCGCGACGCCATGCGCGCATAACTATTTGCTTGCGCGAATACCGCGGAAGAAATCGTCTTCGTATTGCCCCGCTTCAAGCGGCGCGCCACGAACAAGCGACTTTGCAAGCACCCAGTCGTCGAACGGATAGACCTCGGCAAGTTCGTCATCGCTGAGGCCAAACCAAAACGGCTCGTTTTCGTCTACTTGCGTTTTGTGCGCGCGAAGCGCACCCGAACGCGCGTACATAAACTGCCCGACAGGAATGCGGGTGGTGATCTGGCTGTCTAGATCGAGGCGATCGAACCACGATTCGTCGAATGGCGACTTACCACGCAGGCGCAACTGCGCTTCATGAATTGCGGTTAATCGCATGCGCGACCACGTGGAGTAATACATCTTCACTGGCTGCCATGGCTCGCCTGCTTCTGGATACCACTCGTCGTCGGCTGCGCGGTCGAATGCGAGCACGCTGATGTCGTGCACCTTCAAGTGATCCGGGTGCGGATAACCACGTTGATCTTCGTTGTACGTGACTAACACCTGCGGGCGCTCGCGGCGAATGACTGCAACCAACTTGCCAACCGCTTCGTCGATGTCTGCCATGTGAAAACAGTCGGGGTTGTTGTTGGTTGGGCTGTCGGCCATGCCCGAGTCGCGGTAGCCCAACATTTCTACGTGATGGAAACCAATCACTTTTGCTGCGGCATCCAACTCGGCTGGGCGAACGCGTGCGAGCAGTGCTTTTTCCTCTGCTTCGTTGAGGCCATGAAATGGTTGGCCCGGTTCTTTTAGTGCAGGGTTATTGACATCGCCCTCTTCGCCGCCCGTGCAACACACCAGCACAGTGCGCACGCCTTGCTGCGCATACATGGCCATGGTTGGCGCACCCTTTGATGCTTCGTCGTCGGGGTGTGCGTGCACGGTAAGCACGCACAACGGAGTATTCGACGAATTCACGCACAGCACTGTAGTGCTCCATGTCGTAACCTTTGCTGGTGCAGATGAAACGAATTGCCCGCAACCTCGCCGCATTGGTTGCGTTGTGCGCGCTTGTTACTGCCTGCTCGCGAGACGGCCGCGACATGAGCGCTCCTTCGCCAGATCAAACACAATCCATCGCAGTCGTCACTACCGTTGCCGAAACAGTTGGTACGGGTTTTTCCATCACCACGCCGTGGGCCGACGGCGGCGCAATTGACGCCATGTTCACATGCACCGGCGGCAGCGTTTCGCCGTCGATCACGTTTTCCAATATTGCGCCAGACGTTGTCTCGCTTGCCGTCAGCTTGGTGGACGAGACGGCTGGCTCGGCCATGCACTGGATCGTTGCCAACATCGATGTGACTCAACCCACGCTGAGCGAAAACGCCGTGCCTGTTGGTGCCATTCAGGCAATCAATGTGGCCGGCACCACGGGTTACCACGCGCCGTGCGCGCCAGCCGGCGAAACTCACACGTTTCGTCTTACTGGCTATGGGCTTCCACAACAGCTGGATCTGCCCGATGGAACCGACAGCATCACACTGATTAATGCCATCGAACTTGCCGCCCTCGACACCGTTTCGAACACGTTCGTCGTCGCTGGCTAAACACGCCAGTTAGCCATTCCTGCATGGGTCAACCTGTCACAATAGGGATATTGACCAATCAGCCGCGTCCCTCCCTATTGGGGTATTTCAGACCGACAACCATGGTCGACTGACCGCCGCTAACGACGCTTTTCGAACTCTCGCTCTGGGTGGTGCTGGTTTCACTCCTGGTGTGGCGCCGTGGTCGAACGCACAACCATCGGATCGTGCATACGCAGAAGAAGCATGGCAACGCTCGCGCGAAAGCGGACAACCGTTCAGCGTGGAGTTTCGTTTATGGAAACCAACGGGCGAAGCATTTTGGGTTGGCGTCTCGACGCAGCCGCTTGCCGACAACACAGGTTTCATCGGCACTGCGCACGACGTAACCGATTCGGTGAACCGTCGAGTGTTGAGCAATCAACTGATTGGTTTGCTCGACTCGTCGGTAGACGCTGTCATTGTTTTCGACCCACGCGGCGAGTTGCTGTTTGTTAACGACGGTGCGCGAACACTGATTGGTGTTTCGGAACACTCTGCCACCACCGATGCTGCGACACAGTTGTTCATTCAAGCAATTCGCGATCAGGTGCCACGCGAAGTTGTTGCCAACCCGGCCAACAACACGTGGGAAGGTGAACTTGGCTTCCGCAGCCCCGACGGCATCATGCGCACGCTTGCCTTAACACTGCACATCGTTCGCGAGGCAGACGGCGCGGTGCAACACTTCTCGGTGATTGCCCGCGACATTACGGAAGCGAAGCAAGTGCAAGACGAACTTGCATTCCAGGCAACGCATGATGCGCTGACAGGTTTGCCAAACCGTGTGTTGTTCTTGCGCAAACTGAGCGAGGCGCTAGAGCGCAGCATCACATTGAAGCGCGGCGTTGGCGTGTTGTTCGTGGACTTAGACAAACTGAAAGATGTCAACGACAACATTGGCCACAACGTTGGCGACCAGTTGCTGAACACCATTGCCAAGCGATTGGCAAGCGCCACCCGCCCATCCGACATTGTTGCCCGCATTGGCGGCGACGAATTTGTGGTGTTGTGCGACGGCCTGGGCGACGAGCATGTGGCAATGGACGTTGCCGAGCGCGTGCGTCAAGCAATGACGGGGCAAGTGATTTTGCAAGGTATCGAGATATTTACGAGCGCAAGCATTGGTATTGCACTAGCAACGCCTGCGCTGCTGGCCGAGCAGGCGCCGAAGGATGCGGCAGTGACGCTGTTGAATAACGCCGACACGGCCATGTACCGCGCCAAGCAACGAGGCCGCGGCCGCTGCGAGTTGTACAGCGAAGAAATGCGCAAGAACGCCAAGGAGCGTTCGTCGCTTTCGGCCGAACTAGAGCGCGCGCTGGCAACGAAAGAACTGTTCTTGATGTATCAGCCAGTTGTTTCAACGCTGACGGGCCGCATTGCAGGCGCCGAGGCATTGTTGCGCTGGAACCATGCCGAACGCGGCCTGCTGACGCCGCCAATGTTTCTCGACCTCGCCGAAGAGTCTGGCGCTATCGGGCCCATCGGCGACTGGTCAATTCGTACCGCATGCGCCGATGCGCGCGCATGGATTGATGCCGGCGTTGTCGACCGCTCGTTTGTGATGCACGTCAATGTTTCGACACGACAATTGAATGACGCCGCATTTGTAGAGCGCGTCATGGGTTCGTTGCGCGATGCACAACTTGATGCGCAACACCTCACCATCGAAATTACGGAAAAGACAATGCTCAGCGACAACCCTGCCGTGATGCGCACGATCAACGCGTTGAAGCGGCTTGGCGTAAAACTTGCGCTCGATAATTTTGGAACCGGCTACTCGTCGCTTGCGTACCTGCGCGACTGCCCCGCCGACTATTTGAAGTTGGACGGCAGCATGGTGCGCGACATTGGGCAACAAGGTGGAGACGACCCAATCGTGCGTTCCATCGTGCAGTTGGCGCACTCGCTGAACATGAGTGTGGTTGCCGAATGGGTAACGACAGAGGATCAGATGCAACGGTTGCGCCTGCTGGGTTGCGACTTGATGCAGGGCAATCGTGTTGGGCAAGCTGCAACCGCCGATGATTTTGCGGCGCGAGCAAAAACCCTGACTAAGGGTTAAGTACAGGCCGCGGGCCAGTGCCCGCAAAAAACGCCAACAGTTCGGCTGCGTCCTCACCTAGTTGCAACACCGAATTGCCGCCGATGGTGTCGCCGTAAACGGCAAGTGGAAACGATGCAATCTTGCCACTGGCAGCTGGACGCATTTTCTTGCCGAACTCGATGAGATTCAGTTGTTCGTCGATCACCACTGCGCCAAGTGCGCCTTCAATAACGCTGCCAACGCTGAACGGATTGTCGGAAACGCCGAGCACAGCGCTTTTCGCAAGCGCCTGCACAAACAGGCGTTGCCGTGCGGTGCGGCCAATGTCGGAAGAACCATCCACCTGCCAATCGCCATCGATCTTTTGCTCAAAGAATCGGCTTCGCGCAAACGCAAGCGCCTCTACCCCGTCGAGCGTGGAACAACCGGGCCTCATGAATAACCCTGTGTGCTTGTCGCGCGATGCGTAATCGACACACACAGAGACACCGCCCACCGAATCGACAATGGCCTTGAAACCTTGGAAGTTGATTTCGACATAGTGATGAATAGGTATGCCAAGCGCGCGTTGCACCGTGCGCACCAACACGTCGGTGCCCAACTGATAGGCGGTGTTTACGCGCTGGCGCTCGTCGCCATCGCCGATGTACACCCACAAGTCGCGAGGTATCGACAACAACGAAACCGTTCCTGTTGCTTTCACGTAGTGCATCACCATCAGGGTGTCGCTTCGCTGCCCGCCAATGTCGCCCTCGGCGCCAACATTGTTGTAGTCCGGATCCGACGGGTCGGAACCAGCGCGCGAATCGGAACCAACAAACAAATAGTTTTCAAAGTCGGGATGCGCGGGCGACAACGCGGTGGTGGCAACGCTTTCGCGCTGTACGCCGTCTAGTTCGCTGCGCAATGCGCGAACCAAACCATTGGTGCCGGCGACGGTGGTAACGAGTGCGGCAATGACCAGCGTGAGCAACGCATTCAACCACGAATTCTTTCGCCGCCGCGGAGTTTCGTTTGTTGTCACCATCTTTGACGGTAGTCGTTAGGCCGAACGCAGATGGACCACGTCGCCCGTATCAACATGATGCTCGGCGCCGTTGTCTTCGCGCACCAATAACCGGCCATCGGTGTGCACCGCAACCGCAACTCCCTCCAACACAGCACCGCCATGTTGCTCCACGCGCACGCGCTGGCCAATGGTGGAGAGTTCGTCTTGGTACAGCTGGTGAAGTTGCTGCGGTGCAAGCGACTCGAATGAAGCAATGTGCGGAAGCATTGCGCGCAGCACGTCGGTTGGCTTTGCAGTACATGAAGGCGCTTCGTGAACAAGCGATGTTGCCCCCTCTGGCGCCCAACCAACATTGACACCAATGCCAACCACAACAAACTGCGGCGCGCCTTGCGCAAGAATGCCGGAAATCTTTTTGTTGTTCACCAACAAATCGTTTGGCCATTTCATGTTTGGTGTAACGCCCGCAACCTGGGTGCATGCGCGCGCTGCAGCCATGCCCACCATTTGCGTAAATTGATGCAGCGGTCGTTGCGCGCCGGCATCCAGGCGAAAGAGCAGCGACACCAAGAGGTTGGTGCCGGGCTCGGCAACCCACGTGCGGTCCAGCCTGCCCTTGCCCGACGACTGAAAGTCGGCCATCAACACGCTGTGATGTGGGGCACCGCCCTCCCCCGCAAGCAGTAAATCGGCGTTAGTGCTGCCCGTTTCGGCAACCCTGCGAACCTGCCACCCGCTGGGCCAATCGGCGTCTGCCCCAAGTGAGTTGGCATTGTTATGGCTCATTAGGCAAAGATAGTCACTCGTGTTGAAAAAGATCCTGATAGCCAACCGCGGCGAAATCGCCGTACGCGTCATCCGCACCGCTCGCGAGATGGGCATTGCCACCGTTGCCGTGTATTCCGAGTTGGATCGCAACGCGTTGCACGTGCGTCTCGCCGACGAAGCCTTTGCGCTTGGCGGCCAAACGGCAGCCGAAAGTTATTTGAACACCGAAGCAATTCTTGATGCCATTCGTAAGAGCGGCGCCGATGGCGTGCACCCTGGCTACGGATTCTTCAGCGAGAACGCCGACTTCGCCC
>CAZNBF010000017.1:4625-16106 GCA_964571325.1 uncultured Acidimicrobium sp. | reverse complement strand
CATCGCGAAGGGTTGATTCATCGCGACGTTAAGCCTGGCAACATCCTGATTACACCAGAAGGAAAAGTGCTGTTGGCGGATTTTGGAATTGCCAAAGCGTTGGACTCCACCGATGCAGACCTCACCAACGACAACATCATGATGGGCACCGCAAAGTATTTGTCTCCCGAACAAGTCCGCGGAAAACCGTTGGATGGACGAGCCGACCTCTACGGGCTCGGGTTGGTGTTATACGAGTGCCTTGCAGGGCGTGTTCCATTTGTTGGCGAATCTGATGCCGACACTGCTCTTGCACGTTTGCAACGTGAACCAACAGATCTTGGAAGATTGCGCCCATCGCTTGCACCGCAGTTGGTGAAAGTGATCCACACACTGCTTGCCCGCAACCCCGACCATCGATATGCCACCGGAAAAGAAACTGCGGGCGCACTTGAAGATTCGATAATTGAACATGACATCACCGAAGTGATGGAAGTTGCACCAGTTGAAACACCGCGGATCGAAAAGCAAAGTTCGCTTGGCGACCCACACATCGTGCAACGAACCCCACGTGCTCCATCACAAACACGCAGTCGTCGTCGGGCCCGTGTTGAAACACGCAGGCTCTTCGTCTTGTTGGCGGTGCTTGGTCTTGCTGCGGCCGCAGTTGTGTGGCAGTTGTCCGACAACACAACACAAACAGTTCCTGTGGAGATTGAAGCGCCAGTGCCCGTTGAGGCAGCACCACTTTCTGTTGTTTCGTTAACAAGTTACGACCCAAACGGTGACGACGGTGAAGAAAACGAAGCACTCATTCCAAACCTGCTCGATGGCAACCCAGAAACCACTTGGTCAACCACCTGTTATGCGAATCAGTTTTTTGGCAGCAAAGAATACGTTGGTTTGTTGTTGCATCTCTCGCGCCCGGCAACCGGAACGCTCCGTGTGGGAATGAAGAATGCCCCGTGGGCAATTGATGTTTTTGGCGCAAACGACGCTCCCCCAACATCGTTTGAGGCGTGGGGGCAAAGATTGGTGGGTGGCTACAACACCGTTCGCAAAGGTTCCAGTTTTCTGATTACTGAACCCTCGCAATTCATATTGATTGCATTGCGCGAAGTGGGCCCCAGCCCGCTGTGCAGCGCCAGTAATCAATATCAAGGTGTATTGGCTGGGGTCACCTTCATAGAGGGTTAGCCTAAAAACATGCCGTCCAACCCGTTTACCGACCCGCACTGGGCCACCAGCGTGGTTGACGCTATTGACAGCTTCGTTGCGTTTGTTCGAGATCGCACAACAAAGCCCGCTGTGGTCGTCCTTCGTGCCCTCATTTTTGGCACAATGGCCATTGTTGGCGTGCTGTTCGTCAGTGTCATCTTCTTGATTGGGTTGATGCGCGCCCTTAACTCGTTGTTGGACATTTGGTGGTCTCGAGACACCGCGGTTTGGGCCAGCTATTTCATCATCGGCGCCATATTTGTTGCGCTTGGTGCGCTGTCAATGCGCCAACGCAGCCCGCGCGACTAGATTTCGCTTTACACCCTCATTCCGATCAAGGAAGTTCACTCATGACTGTTGCCTCCCACCACCACGTTCTTATTGTTGGCTCGGGCCCAGCCGGCCTGACGGCGGCTATTTACACCGCACGTGCAAGTTTGGCCCCTCTTGTTATTGAGGGTGAACCGTCATCCACTTCCGACCAACCAGGTGGTCAATTGATGCTGACTACCGAGGTAGAGAACTTTCCTGGTTTCCCTGAAGGCATCATGGGGCCAGAGTTGATGATGCGTTGTCGCGAACAGGCAATGCGATTTGGTGCGCAGTTCCTCACCGAGAAAGTAACCAAGGTGGACTTTTCGCAGCGCCCGTTTCGGGTGTGGGTGCGCGACACGCAATACACAGCGGACAGCATCATTGTGAGCACCGGTGCCCAGTCGCTCATGCTTGGCCTTGAAGAAGAAAAACGGCTGATTGGCCATGGTCTTTCAACTTGTGCGACGTGTGATGGTTTCTTTTTCCGCAACCAACACATTGCTGTTGTCGGTGGTGGTGACTCGGCGTTAGAAGAAGCGCAGTTTCTGACCAAGTTTGCATCCAAAGTCACGCTGATTCATCGACGCGACACGTTGCGAGCATCGAAGATCATGCAAGACCGTGCAATTGCCAACGAGAAGATTGAGTTTTTGTGGAACGCTCAAGTGACAAAAGTTCTTGGCCAGGAAAAAGTAGAGGGTGTTGAAGTTACGGACACCGTCAATGGATCTGTTTCAACGCTTCCAGTCACCGGTGTTTTCGTCGCAATCGGGCACCGACCAAATACCGACTTGTTCAAGGGTGTTCTCGACATGGCCGACAGTGGTTACCTCACGACTCAACCCGGTTCTACCTACACCAACATTCCTGGCGTGTTTGCTTGTGGTGATGTACAAGACCACACCTATCGACAAGCAATCACGGCAGCAGGTTCTGGTTGTATGGCGGCTATCGATTGCGAGCGTTGGCTCGAGGCACAACACGCCTAGCGGGGCTTTTGCCACAGCAGTAAATCAAGATGGTGTGCCCTTTTGGTGGCTACCATTTCCTCACTACACAAAAGGACAAACATCATGGCGCAATCAATTCTGACATTAACGACAGGAAACTTTGACGAGACCATCAAGTCGTCAGATACCCCGATTCTGGTTGACTTTTGGGCGGAGTGGTGTGGGCCTTGCAAAGCAATTGCACCGGTGCTCGCAGAGATTGCAACCGAGCAGGCAGGCAAACTTTCCATTGCAAAATTAAATGTGGATGATCACGGTGACATCGCAATGCGTTTCAGCGTGATGAGCATTCCAACTTTGATTGTGTTTAAAGATGGCGAACCAGTCAAGCGTCTTGTTGGCGCCAAGGGTAAAGGTCAACTGTTGCAGGAGCTTGCAGAATTTCTTCCGGCTTCCCACTAGCGCGCGGTCAGCGCGCCGAAGTTGTTGTTGGAATACAACGTCGGCTTGGTGCTGCCCGATTTCTTGATTTAGCCAAGGTTGATCTTGGTTATTTTTGCGATGCAACGGCAGAAGCCCTTTCGCGTTTTCAACAATTGCGTGGGTTGCCGGCAGATGGAGTGTGCGACGCCAATACCTGGACACTGCTCGTTGAATCCTCGTGGCTGCTTGGTTCGCGTCTGTTGTATCTCACCTCGCCTCAATTGCGTGGAGATGATGTTGAACTGTTGCAGACCACATTGGCAAAGCTTGGTTTTCATTGCGGCCGCGTTGACGGAATCTTGGGGCCAAAAACGATTGCCGCGTTGAGTGATTTTCAACTCAACTACGGGCTTGTTGCCGACGGTGTATGTGGCGAGGAAACGTTGCAGGCTCTCGATCGCATTAGTGGGCAAAGTGGAGAGGGACCCGGTGTAGTAAGTGTTCGCGAATATGAAATTCTTCGTGACAACATTGCTTCCAGTTCCGGGCACCGAATTGTTATTGGACATTTTGGAGCAACAGCAGACGTTGCTCGTGGTGTAGTTCGCGCAATGCGAAATGCTTCGTATGAAGTAGCACTGGTTGAGTCCGCCGACGAGCGCGCGCATGCACGAACAGCGAATGCGTTTCAGGCAGATGTATACGTAGCAATTTCTTTGTGCGACGACGAACAAGAAACGGTGATGTTTTATCAATCGGACACAACTATTTCGGCGGGCGGTTATTTACTGGCCGCCGAATTACAGCATCACCTGTCCACCGCTGGAACGCCCGTTGTTGCAACTACTGGTTCTCGGTTGCCAGTTCTCCGTGAAACCACCATGCCCGCGGCGATCTGTTTGCTTGGCCTGCGGCTACAGGAAAATGAGGTCGTCCCCAGCATTGCCAACGCCATAGACGCCTGGTGTCGCAACCCCCTTGCCCGCGCCGAATAAGGCACAGTGGGCGTTCTCTCCCTCACTTTTTCATAGAGCTAAGGGTTAGCCGAGGGTTTATCCACAAAGTTATCCACAGGCTGTGTGGAACCTATTGTGTAGGTTGACGCTCACGCTGAACAACAGCCTGAGATAATTTCAGTCGTTGTCGACTGGACCTTCGGTCATCAATCGGTAGATGCGCTCGAGGTCGGTGAGGTCGGCAAAGTCAACGACGACTTTTCCGTGCTTGCCGCTCATGGTCACCGAAACTGATGTTTGTAAATGCTCCGACAACAGCTCCTCTAGTTCGTGCAAGCCTGGTTCGCGAAGGGTGGAGATGCTTCCTTTTGTTGCCGATCTTCCCACCGGTTGTGGTTTGTTCGGCGAAGTTGTTGGTGAAGTTGATGGCGTGGTTGTACCACGAACAGCATCTTCTATCCCCCGAACTGTCCAACCCAAATCGACGGCCTGTCGGGCAAGGCTTTCTTGCTTTGCTCTGTCAGGTGTACCGAGCAAAGCCTTAGCGTGCCCAGCCGAAAGTCGACCATCGGCGAGCAGTTGTTGAATCGAGGCTGGAAGCGACAAGAGGCGAATTGCGTTGGTGATTGCCGACCTACTTTTGCCCACCTTGGTGGCTACCTGCTCATGAGTCATGTTGAAGTCTTCGAGCAACTGTTGATATGCAGCTGCTTCTTCAAGTGGCGTTAAGTCTTGCCTGTGGAGGTTTTCAACGAGTGCCTGTTCAACAGACGAGACGTCATCGGTGACGCGAACAATCGCTGGAATAGCTGTTAGCCCTGCACTTCGGGCTGCCCGCCATCGACGCTCCCCCGCGATTAGTTCGAATTTCTCGCCACTTGGTCGAACCAAAATTGGTTGCAATACCCCAATGGCCGCAATGGATGCACTGAGTTCGGCTAACGCTGCTTCGTCAAAATGAACGCGAGGCTGGTTGGGGTTTGGGTGGATGAGGTCGACTGAAATGTCGCGCAACCCAACACCATTACCGCCGCCCGTTCCCGCCGGGGCTTGCGACCCACCAGGAATGAGAGCGTCAAGACCTTTACCGAGCCCGCTCCGGCGCGCCACCGCTCACCTCCAATGCAACTGCTCGATAGGCCTTTGCGCCGGTGGATGAAGGGTCAAACGTGGTGATCGGTTTGCCATGGGACGGAGCCTCTGCCAAACGAACGTTGTGGGGGATTACGGCTTGACAGACTTTGTCGCCGAAATGTTCCCGAACTTCAGCAACCACATCGCTCGACAGCTTGGTTCGGGTGTCGAACATGGTGCAAATAATGGTGCTGACACCCAGGCCTGGGTTGAGATTACGGCTAACGAGATCGACGTTGCGAAGCAACTGACCCAAGCCCTCAAGGGCGTAGTACTGGCATTGGATAGGCACGATTACTTCGTTTGCCGCGGTGAGCCCGTTCACGGTGAGCAAACCTAAAGACGGAGGGCAGTCGATGAGTACATAGTCGAACTGATCAATGATGGCTGCGATTGCTTTTTTGAGGCGGGTTTCCCGGCCCATAACGGGCACCAGTTCGATTTCGGCGCCCGCCAAGTCGAGGTTTGATGGAGCGACGAACAGGTTCTTTACCGCTGTCGCTTCGAGGCAGTCCTCAAGGGGGGTCTCGTGCAGCAGGACGTCATAGATGCTGGTCTCCATCTCGCGGGTATTCAACCCCAAGCCAGTAGAGGCATTGCCCTGAGGGTCCAAGTCCACCAATAAGACCCGATATCCCTGGTCGGCCAAACAGGCGCCCAGGTTGATGGTGGTGGTGGTTTTACCCACACCACCCTTCTGGTTGGCCATGGCGATGATACGCGGCGTGGGCTTTGGGCCTCCGGGGGCTGCTGTTGCGTTGGTCATCAGGAGAACAGAATACCCCTAGTTGTCACAAGGTTGGGGGATGATGTTCCACGTGGAACATTGGTTGTCTGGGGCTCGGCCGGTGATTGAAGGGGTGGTTAATGTTCCACGTGGAACATTGCCACTGGTCCCAGCCGTTCGGGGCTGGACACGCCGAGCAAGCCAAGGTTGATGTTGGCCCAGCGGTCTGGACTGCCGGGTGGTGGTTCGCTGACAACAATTGACCCACCCGAGCGAACCAACGCAGATGCCCAAGCCAGTGTCTGTTGAGGAGGGCCAAACCCCCTCGCGCACGCAGCGTCATATCCATGGAGGTGTTCCGGTTGAGAAATAACTTCTTCCACGTCGGCGCAGAGCACACGCACCCGGTCGGAAACCCCAAGCACCCGAACGGCGCGCAACAGGGCATCAGTTCGTTTTGCTCGCCGGTCTACCAGCGTCAATTGCATCTCTGGTCGGATAACAGCAATGACCAAACCTGGAACCCCGGCCCCGCTGCCCAAGTCGATACAGGTTGCGGTCGACTGGGGGAGAGCCTCCGCAAATGCGGCAGCGTGGGTGATGATTTCGGCAAGGGGTGCGCTACCCAAAGCCCCAATACGTTGGGCGTCGCCCAACACCTGCAGTAAGCCTGGATGTGTGGCCGGATTACTCATCGGGCCAAATCCGACAAATCAGTCGTCAGATTCGCTGTCGCTGCCAGCAACGGCAACCACAACACGGCGATGTGGGTCTTGGCCCTGCGAGCGGGTTTCGACACCAGCTACCTCAACGAGGGAATCGTGAACAATCTTGCGATCGGCCGAGTTCATCGGCTCGAGAACCCGTGGTTGTCCACTTGCCAAAACGTCGGCTGCGACCTTGTGTGCAAATCGGCTCAATGCCTCGCGACGCTTTTCGCGGTAACCCGCGATGTCTACGCGGAGGTGTGTTTCGTGGTCACCAAGCCTGCGTTGGCTTACAACACGAGTGAGGTCCTGGATTGCCATCAATGTGGCACCCTTTGTACCCACGAACATTGCGACTTCATCGCCAGTCACGTTGATATCGATGTCTTCACCAGCAACAGTTGCCTGTGCCGAACCAGTGAGGCTCGCTGCAGCAAGCAAACCATTCAAAAATGTGGTTGCAGCAACACTCACAGTGGCTGGATCAACAGGTGGCATATCGGTACGCGGGGCACGTTCTTCCCGGGGTGGGCGTGGTTCACGCTTTGGGCGATCGGATCCCGACTTCGGGCCGCGGCGCGAGTTGCTGCCTTCGCCGGCTGCGCGTGGTGCTCGCTTTGGCCCACGATCACGACGTTCGTTTTTGCCACGTGGGGTATTTGGGCGCACTCGTGCACGCACTCGTGCTTCGCCTCGTGTGCGACCAAACAAACCTTGTTTTGGTTCCTCAACTACCTCAAACTCGGCATCATCTTCGGCGACACCCAATTGGTCAAGTGCCAAATTTTTTGCAAGTTCGATTGTTTCAGCGGTGGTTTCTACCCATTCCATGAGAAGTCCTCGTTATTTCTTTGGTTTGCGTTGCACTGAACCACTGCGATTTTTTCCAGGAGGTTGCGGGCGACGAGTTGATGATGTGTTTGGTTTATTTTTTGGAGCAGTAACACGCTTGCTCACAAATGGTTCGTTGAGGTCGGTGGTCTCTTTTGCCGCCGACTTCGCCTTATTTTTTTTGTCGTCTTTGGACATCTCATGAGCTTCGCTGCTGGCCGCTTGTGCTTGTCGACCAAGCGAGCCCTCGTGTCCGTAAAAACGCTTGGTGATGTAGTACTGCTGCACAATGCGAACGAGGGCTTGCACCATGTAATAAACGATCAAGCCAGTGGGCAAAACCAATTGAAATACTGCAAAAACAACGGGCAAGTACTGCATTACCTTGGCTTGAGTTGCCGACATAGTTGGGCTAACTGTTCGCGAGGCAACCATCTTTTGTTGCACGAAATACAACCCGGCCAATGCTGCAACGAGTGCGATGTACAGCAACCCAGATGCAAAATTCTCACGCACTGCATCAATCGGGGTTTGCGCAAGATCCAAGCCAAGCGAAACCATCTTTGATTTTCCAACGAGCGAGAGATACAGCTCGGAGTCTTCGTTGAGATACTTCGGAACAAACAAACCGTCTTGACGCGCCGTCAACCCGCTGATTGCGCGGAACATGATGATGAACACCGGCATCTGAGCAACGATGGGCAGACACGAAGCCATCGGGTTCACTTTGTGTTCCTGATACAGCTTCATCATTGATTCGTTCAGTTTTTGGCGATCACCTTTAAATTCTTTTTGTAGGCGTCGCATCTCGGGTTGCAGGCGCTGCATCTCCAACATGCCCTTGGTGCTTTTCAGTGTGAGCGGGGTGATCAACAACATCACCACTACCGCTACAAGGCCAAAGGCCGCCGAGTAGCTGTGTGTCCAGGAGTAGAAAATGTCTATGAGGCGGGCGGCGTATTCAAACATGTGGGTTAGCGGCTTTCTAGGGGGACGTCAACAGTGCCCCTGACGGTAGAGGGATTCTGGTCAATACCCTCGGTGGTTGGGACAGGATCGAACCCTGACGGGCCAAAGGGACGGCAGCGGGAAAGCCGCTTGACCATCAACCAGCCACCAGCGCGGGGGCCAAAAGTCTCGATTGCCTCATAGGCATACTCAGAACAGGAGGGGAAGAACCTGCAGGGCGATGGGTGGCCCGGCCGAAGCGACTGGTACCAGCGAATGGCTCGCAACATGGCGTGTTCGGCCCTGCCACTGACGGTGGTGTGTTGCTCACATTCGTGGAGTTGAAGGTTCATGGCTTTGGGGCCACTTTGCCCAGAAGGGCATCAACTGCTTGGGTGAGACGCTCAAAAGATGCCCCTGCCAGCGAACGCTGGACCCCAACGAGGTACCAACCGGGCTCTAATTGGGTTTCCCGGGCGGCAAAAAGGGCCCGAAGTTGACGTTTTACGCGATTTCGTTGCACGGCGCCACCTACCGACCGCCCAATGGCATAGCCAATATGGGGGGAGGAAAGCGCTGGATCGATCATCATCGAACACCACAGACCACTAGAGCGAACATATGTTCCCTCTTTGGAGAGTCGGGAGAAGACCTCCCGTTGGCGAATTCGGCCGATCAAGCCGAGAGCCGGTGACGGCCCTTGTCGCGGCGCGACTTCAAAATGGCACGGCCCGCACGGGTGCTCATGCGATGGCGAAAGCCATGCTTCTTGGAACGACGACGATTACTTGGCTGGAAAGTGCGTTTCACGCACGCCTCCTTGGTGAGACGACTAAACCTGGTGGCCAGCCGCTAGGACTACAACGGCTTGCACTCTACAGGGGAATCTCGGTTTTTTCCGCCTGTGGAAAACCTGCTACCTTCGCTGTCCCCACCTCGTTCGGGTGGGGCTGTCCACACCCTGTGGACAGTGTTGTGGACGGTTACCAAAGCGGTTGTGGCACAGGGCCATAACAGCAAAAAGTTTTTACATTGTGCTCTCGGCCGAAAGGCATTAAAGGATTTTTATGGAACAACAAACTCATGTCGATGACCACAATGACGTGTGGCGGGCAACTGCCCAGGTGCTTCGTGCTCAGGTCTCGGAGGCCGTCTGGTTTTCCACCTTCAACGATGCAGTGGCGGTTGACGACGACAAGATGAGCCTTCGCCTGCAGGTGCCAAACACCTACGTGCGCGAGCGAATTCTTACCCGTTACATGTCGCTCGTTCGCGATGCGCTGAACGAGGTTGGGGCAAGCGAGCGCCAACTGCTGATCGATGTCCAGACCAATACCTCGGAAGATGTTTTGGAACAGTTGCGCAACGAGGTGGTGCCCCAAGAATTGCCAGCCCAACTCAATACCGAACTGACCGAGAAACCCAGCACCGAGTCACTCACCCTGAAAAGCCGTACTGGCAAAGGCACAGCGGTGGGCCTAAATCCTCGCTACACCTTTGAAACGTTTGTGAAGGGCACCAGCAACCAATTTGCCTTGGCTGCCGCTCAGCGCGTTGCAGAAACACCCGGCCGCTCCTACAACCCTTTGTTCATTTACGGTTCGGCTGGTTTGGGCAAAACCCACCTGCTGCACGCAATTGGTTATTACGTTCACCAGCACTACGCACATTACGAAGTTCGTTATGTCTCTACGGAAACATTTTTGAATGAGTACGTCGACGGCATTCGAAGCAACACCATTGCTGCTTTCAAGCGCCGCTATCGCGAAGTAGACGTGCTGCTGATCGACGACATTCAGTTCATGGAGGGCAAAGAAGGTTTGCAAGAGGAGTTCTTCCACACCTTCAACTCGCTGCACGGCGCCAACAAGCAAATCGTTATCTCGTCCGACCGTGTCCCTGACGCCATCCCCACCTTGGAGGACCGCCTCCGCGGCCGCTTCCGTTGGGGTTTGATCACCGACATTCAGCCCCCAGACATGGAAACCCGTTTGGCCATCTTGCGCAACAAAGCCGAGCGTGAGCGGAACATGGTCTCCCATGAGGTGCTCGAGTTCATTGCCAGCAACGTCACCACCAACATTCGTGAGTTGGAAGGCGCCCTGATTCGGGTGGCTGCATACTCCAGCCTCAATAAAACCCAAGTGGACGTGCCGATGGCGCAAAAGTTGCTCACCGACTTGCTCACTCGCACCGCTGTGAAGCCACGAACCGACGAGCAGTTGTTGGCCGAGATTGCCGACCACCTTGGTTTCGACGTGGAGGCACTGCGTGGCAAGAACCGCCAACGGCCGCTAGTTCAGGCCCGGCAGACAGCAATGTATGTGTTCCGCGAACTCACCGACTTGAGCTACCCAGCAATTGCTCGGTTGTTCGGCGGCCGCGACCACACCACCGTGATTCATGCCGTTGATAAAACTCAACGAATGATGAGCGAGCGTAAACAGGTGTACGACCAAGTGACCGAGCTTGTTCAGAAGTGCAAGACGTCGTAACTGCCATGGGGACAACCGTGTGGACGAAGGGCGGACAACTAGTGGATAACTCTTGGTTGTACACCGCTCGGATAACTACAACCGTGCAAGATGTGTTGCGCGGGTGCGTTGTGTGTGTGCAACGTTTCGTTACTGCATTTGGGTTTGCACCACTTCATCCACAATCCACAGCCCTTATTACTGTTATTAGACCTTTATATATCCATCCACAAACAACACTAAAAGCACAGATGCCAGGGGTGCCATCATGAAATTTAGAGTCGAGAGAGAAGTTCTTGCAGAAGCGCTCAGCGCAACTGCTCGTGTTGCATCCACCCGCAACAATGCCATGCCTGCGTTGTCGGGTGTTCGAATGCAAGTAATTGGCGACGAACTTCAACTGTCGTGCACCGACAACGATTTGTCAGTGCAATTCACTTTGCCTGTTGGTGGCCAAGGCGACGGGGTGGTAGTTGCTAGCGCAAAACTGATGAGCGACATTGTGCGTTCGATGGGTGAAGGAAAAATCACTGTCGAAACCACTGGCGAAGATGTGTCGATCAGTGCGGGCCGCTCACAATTCACAGTGTCCACGTTTGCTGTCACCGACTTTCCAACTATCGCCGTAGCCAGCGCACCACCAGTAACTCTTTCGGCGCCTGTTCTTGCAGAAGCATTGCGTCAAGTTGTGCGGGCTGCAAGCGTTGACATGCAGCGCCTTGCACTTACAGGTGTATTGATGGCCGCCGAACCGGAAGGTTTGCGCCTTGTAGCAACCGACTCGTACCGCTTGGCTGTTCGCGATTTACCCGGCACAAC
>CAZNBF010000017.1:0-4525 GCA_964571325.1 uncultured Acidimicrobium sp. | reverse complement strand
GAAACAACTCCTGTTCGTTTGGAGATGACTGCAACCTCGTTGCGACTAGTAGTGCTTACACAGGATGTGGGTAACACTGTGGAGGAACTGGACGCAACACTCGTTGGGTCGGAAGTAACTGTTGGTTTCAATCCAGAGTATTTGGCCGCAGGCATCGAAGCAGTGAGCGGCGACGAGATCACCATCGAAACCACAGACCCAATCAAGCCTGCAGTCCTTCGTGGTGTTGGGGCCGACGAGTATCTGTACTTGGTAATGCCGCAACGCCTCACCACATAATTTGTTTGTTGTGGCGCAAGCGTGATTATTCAACACCTGGAACTCACTAATTTTCGTAACTACGCCAGCGCAACCATTTCTCTCACCAACGGCGTCACCGCAATTGTTGGAAACAACGGCCAAGGCAAAACAAACCTCACCGAAGCGTTGTCGTTTTTAGCAACATTAAAAAGTTTTCGGGGCGTACCCAACGAAGCAATGATTCGCACAGGCTCCAACTCGGCCATCATTCGGGCAACTGTTGTTCACGACGATGGGCGAGAAGTGCTCATCGAGGCCGAGCTGGCAAGGGTGGGGCGCAACAAGGTGCAGGTAAACCGCCAAAAACTCGCTCGAACAAAGGACTTGTTGGGGGTGATGCGCACCACGGTGTTCTCCCCGGAGGATCTCGACCTGGTCAAAGACTCGCCGGGTGTACGCCGCCAATTTCTAGATGATGCGCTTGTTGCCATTACCCCAACCATCGACGCGCTCCTCACCGAGTTTGAACGGGTGCTCAAACAACGAAACGCACTGTTGAAACAGTCAAACGGCCGCCTCAGTACCGACATTGCCACCACGCTTGATGTCTGGGACGAAAAGTTTGCGGCGCTTGGCACCGATCTAGGCGAACATCGTGCGCGCCTCGTTGCAACCATTTCTCCCGAAGTGTCGCGTGCATATGAAGAGCTGGCAGAAAAAGAAACCCCGATCGCCATGATTTACGAGCCCGCGTGGCGACGCAATGGCCTTGCGTCCGAACTTGCGAACCATCGCAATGACGACATCCGTCGCGGTTCAAGCACCGTTGGCCCACACCGTGACGACGTCGATTTGTTGATCAACGGTTTGGCTGCCCGATCGCACGCATCGCAAGGGGAGCAACGAACACTTGCGCTCGCCATGCGTTTGGCGGTGCACCGCCTCGTCACCGAAGCCGCCGGCAGCAGCCCCGTGCTCATCCTCGACGACGTGTTGTCCGAGTTGGACCCACAGCGCAGCGCCGCGCTGTTACGCCATTTCCCGGTCGGGCAGGTGCTGATTACCACCGCAGGGCTGTTGCCGGCCGCGGCACACCCAGACCGTATAGTCCACATTGCCGCGGGCGCCATCGTCCCCGACACCGGCGCCAAGTACACATCTCTATAACCATGACCAATCTTCCGCATTCACCCGACGACGAAGTCCCTTCGTTTGAAAACATGGGCACCCTTGGCGAGCAACTCAACTTGCTGCTTGGTCGGCTGGGTTCCGAATCGGCAGACACCATCAACAGTGTTTTTGGCGACTGGGCGATTTTGGTTGGCGAGCATGTTGCCGCGCACGTCACACCAATAAAAATTGAAAACCAGCGGTTGCATGTCGAAGTAGACGAAGCGTCATGGGCTACGCAAATGAGGTTTCTCGAACCACAGCTACTCGCGTCACTTTCATCCGCTACAGCAAGCACCATCGTTGGCATTGATGTGCGTGTAAAACGCAATACGCGCACGAAGTAATTGGTAGACTTCAGCGTGTTGTTTATGCCTCTCAATTCCTCATTTTTTCCGTCCTCACAAGTAGCGAGTAACTGATGGCCACCAGCAAATCCACAAAGTCAGCAACAACCGGCTCCGCCACCTATGGCGCAAAAGACATCCAAGTTCTTGAAGGTCTCGACCCGGTTCGCAAACGCCCAGGCATGTACATCGGTTCCACCGGTCTTGCTGGTTTGCATCACCTCATCTGGGAAGTGGTCGACAACGCAGTAGACGAGGCAATGGCCGGCTACTGCACCAAGGTGGTCGTCACGTTGCATGAAGACGGCTCCTGCTCGGTTACCGACAACGGCCGCGGCATTCCAATCGACCCATACCCAAGCGGCCCACACAAAGGTAAGAGCGCACTCGAAGTGGTGCTCACCGTGTTGCACGCCGGCGGAAAATTTGGCGGCGACGGCTACAAGGTGTCCGGTGGTTTGCACGGCGTGGGCGTCAGCGTTGTCAACGCGTTATCAAAACGTCTTGTTGCAGAAGTTGATCGCGACGGCGTTCGCTACCGACAAGAGTTTGTTGATGGCGGAAAACCAAAAGGCAAGATTGCCAAGGTTGGTCCGTCTCCAAACAAAACAAACACTGGCACCACCATTTCTTTTTCTCCAGACCCAACTATTTTTGCTGCGGAAGGCGTCGAGTTCGTTGCACGCACCGTCACCGAGCGTTTGCAAACCATTGCGTTCCTTAACCGTGATTTAGAAATTGTTTTCGCCGACGAACGACCCGACAAGAAGCAGAAAATTACATACCAATACAAAGGCGGAATCGTCGACTTCGTTAAGCACCTCAACGCCTCGCGCGAAGCCCTGTTCACCAAGGTGGCGCATTACGAGGCCAGCGAAGCCGACCAAACCGTCGACGTAGCCCTGCAATGGAATACGGGTTATTACGAAGGTATTTATGGTTATGCCAACGGTATTTCCACAGTCGAAGGCGGCATGCACGTTGAGGGCTTCAAAACCGCACTCACATCAGTGCTCAATAAATACGCACGAGCATCTGGCGCCCTCAAAGAAAAAGATGAAAACCTGCTCGGCGAAGACATCCGCGAAGGCATCACGGCAATCATTGCTGTGAAGTTGCGTGAACCACAGTTCGAAGGACAAACCAAAGCCAAACTCGGCAACGTCTCCATCCGTTCGTTCGTGCAAAAAGAAACCAACTCAAAACTTGAAGAGTGGTTGCAAGAAAACCCCACCGAGGCAAACCGCATCGTTAAAAAAGCAGTTGCTGCGGCACAAGCTCGCATCGCTGCAAAAAATGCACGCAACGCAGTGCGCCGCAAAACTGCACTCGCGGGCGCGGGCATGCCCGACAAGTTGAAAGATTGCACCAGTACCGACGCCAGTGAAACCGAATTGTTCATCGTTGAAGGCGACTCGGCCGGCGGCACAGCAGTAGACGCACGCGAGCCAAGAACGCAAGCGATCTTGCCAATTCGCGGAAAAATTCTCAATGTCGAACGCGCACGCCTCGACAAAATGTTGAAGAACACCGAAATTCAAACATTGATCACTGCCATCGGTGGTGGCATCGGCAACGACGAGTTTGATGTGAGCAAAGCCCGCTATCACAAAGTGGTTATCTTGGCCGACGCCGACGTAGACGGCAGCCACATCCGCACTTTGTTGCTCACGTTTTTCTATCGCCAAATGCGCCCCATGGTCGAGGCCGGATACATCTATATTGCGCAACCTCCTTTGTTTTCCACCGAGGTCGGCAAAGAAAAGATTTATCTCAAGGACGATTCAGCAAAAGAAAAATTCCTTGCCGAACACCCGAATCACAAAAAAGAGTTTCAGCGCTTGAAGGGTCTTGGCGAAATGGACTGGCAAGAGCTTCGCGGCACCACCATGCACGCCGACTCGCGCACCTTGTTGCAAATCACAGTTGACGAGGCAGCACTTGCCGAAGACATCATGAGCGTGCTCATGGGCGACGACGTAGAAAGCCGCAAGAAATTCATTCAGACCAACGCGCGCGACGTGCGCAACCTCGACTTCTAGACGCGACCACCAAGGACGATTGAGTTATGGCCAGCAAAAAACCAGCCAAAAAAGTAGCGAAACCGGCAACGAAGTCCGCAGCCAAGGCCGCGGATAAAAAAGAGACGGATCCAGTAGCAGCCGGTGCAACTCCGCCAACGAAACCGCCGCGCCCTCAGGAAAACCTGTTTGCAAACCCCGACTCGGTGCAACCAGTGCAGTTGCAAGACGAGATGGAGCGTTCATTCCTCGATTACGCAATGTCGGTCATCATGTCGCGCGCGTTGCCCGACGTTCGCGACGGCCTCAAGCCGGTTCACCGCCGAATCATTTGGGACATGGACCAACAGGGCTTCCGCCCCGACCGTCCATTCGTAAAGTGTGCCCGCGTCACTGGTGACACCATGGCCCGATATCACCCGCACGGTGACGGCGCCATTTACGACGCACTCGTTCGAATGGCGCAACCATTTTCTTTGCGCCACCCGCTTATCGACTTCCACGGCAACTACGGTTCGCCAGACTTCGGCCCGGCCGCCAGCCGTTACACCGAGTCGCGTCTCCACCCACTTGCCATGCAGTTGTTGGCCGACATCGACGAAGACACAGTTGACCTCATTGCCACTTACGACGGAACAGCCGAAGAACCAATTGTTTTGCCAGCACGCTTTCCCAACTTGCTCGTCAACGGAAGCCAAGGCATTGCCGTGGGCATGGCCACCAGCATTCCGCCGCACAACTTGGGCG
>CAZNBF010000016.1:14009-16150 GCA_964571325.1 uncultured Acidimicrobium sp. | reverse complement strand
GTGATCGTGCGGCAATGCGCTGTCGTGTTCGACCGTAACGATGCGGTGTTGCTTGATGTCGGCTCGGTTGATTTCCAGGTAGTGCATATTTTGCGAAGTCATGATGAATAACAATATGCCCTGAATAAAAAAAGACCCGCCCTTTCGGGCGGGTCTTTTCAATACGTTTAAAAGTGAACTATTTCTTTTTCTTCTTCTTTGCAACTGTCTTCTTAGCGACTGGCTTCTTTGCAACAACTTTCTTGGCAGGTGCTGCCTTTTTGGCTGGTGCTGGAGCTGGCTTACGAACGGTGACCAACTTTGGTGCCGGTGCAACGCCGAGAGCGATGTCTTTGAAGCCCTTCAATGCGGTGATCTTGGCAACGGTCTTTGCCTTTACCTTGATCTGCTCGCCGGTAGCCGGGTTACGGGCCATGCGGGCTGGTCGGTTGATCTTTGCGAACTTCGCAAAGCCCGAGATGTTGACGATTTCACCCTTTGCCACTGTGGCGAGGATGACGTCGATTGTTCCTTCAACAAGAGCCGTTGCCGTCTTCTTGTCTACGTCTGTATGGGTTGCTACTGCTTGGATGAGGTCACGTTTTTTCATAGACCCCGAATTTATGTCATGCGATTACGAAAAAGTGGGATATCCAAGGGGTTTTTGCGCCCCCTGGGGTATTCTTCGAATGTGCTCGGCTATCTCGTGCTGGTAAATTTGCTGGCATCGTGCGTCATGGCGGGCATCGTTTGGTTCGTCCAGCACGTGCATTACCCCCTGTTGGCGCAAGCCCCGCCCGACAGTGCGGTTGGGGTGGCCGTGGAACATCAGCGCCGAACCAGCAGGGTGGTTGCTCTGCCAATGGCGGTGGAAGGGTTTTCGACGCTGGCCTTACTGGTGGATCGGCCCAACGGGGTGTGGTGGATTTGGCCCTGGGCAGGGGCTTTGTTGTTGGCCGTGGCGTTGGGCAGCACGGTATTCCTCTCGGTGCCGCTGCACGCACAAATGGCGACAACTCCAACTGCACAGACTGGTGCACGTTTGGTGACAACTAATTGGCCACGCACAGTCGCGTGGTCGATGCGTGTTGTTGTTGGCGTGATTATGGCGGTGCAAATGGGCAATTTCGGATGAGTTTTGTTGAGCGCAGCGGGCCATTTGCGCAACAGTGCCCAAACCCGGTGAAGCGAGCGATCATGAAACAGGGCTGGTACGACATTGCCTACATTCATTTTCGTTACGAGCCCGAAGAAGTCCAACGGCTACTTCCGAAGGGGCTGTCGGTCGACATCCATGACGGTTCGGCGTGGGTTGGGCTCATACCTTTTTCTATGCGTGGTATCGGAATACCGCACTTACCATCGATTCCATATTTGGGATCGTTTCCAGAAGTGAACGTGCGCACCTACGTAATTCGTGACGGTGTCCCTGGTGTGTGGTTCTGCTCGCTCGATGTCAACCGTGTTTTGCCTACTGCAGTAGCACGTGCAACGTATGGCTTGCCTTACTGTTTTGGCGCCGCAAGGCATGAGCGCCGAGGAAATGAATTACACACCTTTGTAAAACGACGTTGGCCGCGCGGCGAGGCAAGCACTCAAATCCATCTGGAAATTGGTGAAGAAATAAATCATCCAACGCCACTTGAGGTTTTCTTGAGTGCTCGTTGGGGTTTGTATTCGCTGTCGCGATCAAAGCACATCCGATACGCGCCTGTTTCGCACCCGCAATGGAGTTTGCAGCGAGCAAAAATCATTTCGTTACAAGATTCGTTGATTGAAGCTGCAGGCTTTGGCCGACCTCACGGCGATGCTCACGTGATGTTCTCTGCGGGAGTGCCAGTGCGAGTGGGGATACCAAAAATAAGTTAGATAGCGTCCATATATATGACCACCCCTTTTTCGAGCGTTTCATTTCAGCGTGGCCCAACATTGGCAAACCGATTTATGCTCGCACCCCTCACCAACCAGCAGAGCCACACGGACGGCACGCTTTCCGACGAGGAGCACCACTGGTTGACCATGAGGGCCAAGGGCGGGTTCGGAATCACCATGACGTGCGCATCCCACGTGCAACGAATTGGGCAGGGTTTTCCAGGCCAACTGGGCTGTTTTTCTGACAACCATCTTGAGGGTCTCACCCGTCTTGCCGCCGATATCAAAGC
>CAZNBF010000016.1:0-13909 GCA_964571325.1 uncultured Acidimicrobium sp. | reverse complement strand
GAGCGGTTTGGCATGCGTACAGCAGAAATTCAGCAACTGTTTGGTTGGCTAGTTACATCAAACAAAGTTGACTTAATTGATATGTCGTTGTGGGATGTTTTTGGTGATTGTGCAGACCCGGACTTTGCAGGTAGGAAGTTGTTAGATCAGTTTGTCTCGCTGGAGCGCGGCAACGTGATGCTCACTGTTGCGGGCAAGATTCATACACCGGCCGATGTGCAGCGCGTGCTTGATGCCGGAGTCGACATTGTTACATTGGGGCGAGCAGCAATCCTGCACCACGACTACCCGCAAAAGATGCAAGCCGATGCAGGTTTTTCGCCAAGGACGCTTCCTGTAACCGAGGAAGTGCTTTCGCAGGAGGGTTTGTCGCCAGCGTTTATTGGTTACATGAAGAATTGGAAGGGTTTTGTTGTTGAGGCAAACGCATCATGATGCGCCGCACAAAAGTAATTGCCACTGTTGGGCCGGCCTGCAGCACAAGTGATCAGATCACAGCACTAGCGAATGCGGGGGCGGATGTATTACGTATCAACTGCTCGCACCAATCGACACAGCAGATATCCGAACTGATTGACCGCATTAGAAGCGCTGCGCCGAGCGTTGCAATTCTTGTTGACATTCAAGGCCCGAAACACCGATACATCGGATCGGAACAGATGTTGCACAGTGGCGCACTGATTACCTTTGGGCTTTCCGACATTGGTCTGAGCACCACCACCGATGCGCGAGAGCAGGGGATTGAGGTAGGTCATCGGGTGCTATTGAACGATGGCCGACTTGAAGTGGTGATTGAAAAAGTTGGTCGCGACTCGATTGAAGTGAGGGTTGTGCAAGGGGGCGAGTTGAAGCCGGGCAAGGGCGTGAACATGCCCGATACCGAAGTAACCGACGACTTGCTCACGGCCAAAGACCGCAGCGACATCGCCGTTGCCAGGGCGAAGTCGGTTGAAGTGGTTGCGCTTTCGTTTGTTCAGAAGCCGCAAGATATTGAACAGGTGCGCGAATTGGTTGGCGCCAACGTGATGGTGGTTGCCAAGATCGAACGACCACAAGCCCTGGAGCGAATTTCGGAAATCTGTGCAGTGAGTGACGGTGTGATGGCTGCCCGAGGCGACTTGGGCGTGGAGTTGCCGTTTGAAGTGGTGCCGGCAGCGCAACACAAGATTGCTCGCACGGCACTGACACAGGGTGTGATTTCTATCTGTGCAACAGAAATGTTGGAGTCGATGACCACAAGCACGCGACCAACGCGCGCAGAAGTGGCCGACGTGACCGGCGCGGTTCGTGACGGGTTTGACGCGGTGATGTTGTCGGGAGAAACCGCCGTAGGTATTGACCCACCACATGCTGTTGAAGTGATGGCGCGCATTTGTGAGGCTGCCGAGAAAGAAGTGGTGTTGCCAAACTTGTTTGCCGACACCAACCCAATGCGAGCAGGCGTGACTGCATCTGCAAGCGCGCTTGCAAAACGCATGTCGGCCGATGTGTTGTTGTCACTGACGTTTACGGGGCACTCAGCATTGTTGCTTGCTGCCTGCAGGCCAACGGCGCCAATCGTTGCAATAACCCCAAGCGAAGTTGTTGCGCGACAGATGCGCCTGGTGTGGGGTTTGTATCCCGTCATCGTCGAGCGCGCAAGCGACTTGGACGAAGCAATTGCTAGCGCACTGACAGCAGCGCGTAAGCAGCAGCTCATTGAGCCAGGAAATACCGTCGTGATTTGTGCGTCGCGTTCGAACCCTCGTTCAAACGCAGACACAATTTGGTTGCATACCGAGCGCTAGGCGCCCGGAATGAGCGATTGTTTATGAACGCAGTCGGTCGTTCTTTGGGTCGAACAGTGGCTCGGCACCAACGGTGACCGCCACTCGCTTGCCGAAGATCTCGACTTCAAGTTTTGTGCCTGCAGGTTCAAACTCTGGGAACACGTAACCAAGAGCAACGCTCTGGTTCAACGTGAAGCTCCAGCCGCCCGAGGTTGCAATGCCAATGCGCTTGTCGCCCTTAAAGATGCCGGCGCAGAATGGAACGTCTGCGTCGCCGTCTACATCGAGGGTCATCGGAACAAATCGGTAAGGCGAACCGTTCTTCTTTTCTTCTACAAGAGCGGCCTTGCCTACGAACTCTTTGTTCATGTCGACGAAACGATCGAGTGATGCATCGAATGGGGAGAAACCAATTTCGAGGTCTCCCTTCCAGCCGCGGTAGCACTTGTCGAGACGAAGGCTGTCTACTGCGTAGATGCCCATGTCGCGAATGCCATGCTGTTCGCCTGCCGACCAAATCTGGTCGTACAACGAGATCATCTGGTCGTTTGCTGCGTGCAATTCCCAACCAAGTTCGCCCACGTAGTTGACGCGCAATGCAAGCACTGTGCCAACAGAGGTTTCAATGATCTTGTGCGACAGCCACGGGAAGTCGGCGTTCTCGAGTGATGTAGTGGTCACTTTCGACAGTACTTCGCGGGCCTTCGGGCCAACCAAAATAAGTGAGCCGTAGTCCTTCGTCACGTTCTTGATCGTGACGCTGCCGTCTTGCGGCATTGCCATTTCCAGTACGTCGAGGTCGTGCCACTCCGAGCTTGCCGCACCAACGAGGTAGAACTTGTCTTCGGCCAAGCGAGCAATTGTCAGTTCGCTGAGCAACTTGCCGTCTGGCAAGAGTGCATAGCTGAGGCTGAGTCGGCCAACTTTTGGCAGCTTGGTGCAGATGATGTTGTCGAGGAAGGCAAATGCGCCTGGGCCCGAAACTTCAATCTTGGTGAAGCCGGGAAGATCCAGCAACGCAACGGTGTTACGTGCGGCGTGACATTCTTCGGCAACAACTTTGCGCCAACCGTTTTTGCGGAAGAACGACAGTGTGTGGTCGGTTACTTCGCCCTTTGGATCGAAATATGTTGGGCGCTCCCAACCACCGCGAGCACCAAATGCAGCACCCTTTGCCTTCAACTTGTCGTACAGGGGCGACATGTATGAAGGGCGGCCTGCTGGGCGTTCTTCAAATGGGAAACCCATGGCGTATTCGTTTTGGTACACCTCAAGTGCGCGATCGATGGTGTACTGCGTTGTTGCGTACTCCTTGAAGCGTCGGCGATCGATGCCCCAAATGTCGAACTCTGGTCGACCGTTAAGCATCCACTCGGCAATTGCTTTTCCTGCGCCGCCGCCCTGGGCAATGCCAAAGCTGAACGTGTTGCAATGGAAGAAGTTACGTAGACCGCGTTCTGGGCCCATGTATGGGTTGCCGTCTGGCGCGTAGGGGATTGGGCCGTTAACAACACGTGCAATGCCGGCTTCTGCAATCAGTGGCACACGCTCGCCTGCGTCAAGAATCTGTGGTTCCAAACGCTCGAGTTCTGCTGGCCACAACTTGCCGGCAAAGTTGTCGGGAATTCCGTCGAGCCACATTGCGGTGCTTTGCCACTCGTATGGTCCGAGGATGTAGCTGTGACGCTCTTGTCGCAAGTAGTACGACGTGTCTGGGTCGCGCAACAGCGGAAGCGGGTTTGCCAATGCGGCAAGCTCGGGGATTTCTTCGGTGACTAAGTATTGGTGAGCCATCGTCATGATCGGCAAGTGTCGACCAAGTAGCGCCATCACTTCGCCAGCGCGGTAACCGGCTGCGTTCAACACCATTTCGCATTCGATGGTGGTTTTGTCGGTGGTGACAATCCATTCGTGGTTCGGTTTTTGTTGCAAGCCAGTCACGCGCTCGTGGCGGCGGATGTTTGCACCCTTGGCGCGTGCTGCACGTGCAAGTGCCTGCGTTACTTGCGATGGGTCGATGTCGCCATCCAATGGGTCCCACAAGGCGCCGACAAGGTCGTGCGTTTCAACAAACGGGTACACCTTCTGCAATTCGGCAGGAGTAAGTACGTCGTATTGCATTCCGTTGGCGCGAGCCATCGAAGTGACGTGCTTGAATTCGGCCATGCGCTCTTCGGAGTGTGCGAGGCGCACCGACCCAGTGACGTGATAGTTGATGGGGAAATCTGGATCCTTGGCGAGCTTGGTGTACAACTCGGCGGTGTACTTCTGCACCTTCATGATGCTCCAGCTGCCGGAGTAGGTGGGCACGTTGCCCGCCGCGTGCCAGGTGGAGCCTTCGGTCAATTCGTCGCGCTCCAGCAAGAGCACGTCGGTGCATCCCATTTCGGCAAGGTGGTACAAGGCGCTGACGCCCGCAATGCCGCCGCCGATGATGACAATTTTTACGCGCTCGCTCATTGGGAACCCCTCGTGGATAACTGGCTGGATAGAACTTGGCTGCAGACCACTATCTACAGATGTGACAATATTGGTCGCCTGATATATTACAGACAAATCTCCCGAAGGGAAAAAACGTGCCTAATTTGCCAAGTAATGCCCGTGTAGTCATTGTCGGAGGCGGCATTGTGGGCTGCAGCGTGGCTTATCACTTGGCAAAACGCGGTGTTTCAGACGTGGTGTTGTTGGAGCGCAAGCAGCTCACGAGCGGAACCACATGGCACGCAGCCGGTTTGGTTGGGCAGTTGCGAGCAACACAAAACCTCACGCGCCTAGCGCAGTACACCACAAACTTGTTTGCCACATTGGAAGAGGAAACTGGGCAGGCCACTGGTTTCCAACAACGTGGTTCGGTTGCGATCGCGCCAAACGAGGAACGCTTCGAAGAGTTGAAGCGCGGTGCATCGATGGCGCGAGTGTTTGGTTTGCCCGTCAACATCATTACTCCTGCCGACGTAAAAGATTTAGTACCACTTGCCCGAGTGGACGACTTGGTTGGTGCAGTGCATTTGCCTGGGGATGGTGTTGTCAACCCAATCGACGTGACGCAAGCGCTTGCAAAGGGTGCGCGCTCGCACGGTGTCAAAATTTTCGAGAACGTCAAAGTAGAACGAATTGTGATTGAAGGCGGCCGTGCAGTTGGCGTAATTGCCGACGGCGAAATGATTAGGGCCGATGCAGTGGTGAACTGCGCCGGAATGTGGGCGCGCGAGTTGGGCGACGCAGTTGGCGCAACAGTTCCGTTGCATGCTGCCGAGCACTTTTACATTGTCACCGAGGCCGTTGAGGGAATCTCGCCAACGATGCCGGTGTTGCGCGACCAAGACGGTTGCGGATATTTCAAAGAAGACGCAGGCAAGTTGTTGGTGGGCTGGTTTGAACCAGTTGCAAAGCCATGGGGCATGAAGGGCATCTCTGAAGAGTTTTCGTTTACTTCATTGCCGGAAGACTTCGAGCACATTGCGCCGCTTGTGGAAAATGCAACACATCGCATGCCGTTGCTTTCTCAAACCGGCATTCGACTGTTTTTCAATGGCCCCGAATCGTTTACGCCAGACGACAGATACCTGCTTGGCGAGCAACCAGAGGTTCCTGGTTTGTTTGTTGCTGCAGGTTTCAACTCGATTGGCATTCAATCTTCGGGTGGCGCGGGCAAGGTGCTTGCCGACTGGATTGTGGATGGTCGTCCACCGATGGATCTGTGGGACGTAGACGTACGTCGCGTAATGCCATTCCAAAGCAATCGCAATTACCTGCACGATCGCACCGTGGAGTCGCTTGGTTTGTTGTACGCAATGCACTGGCCATTCCGTCAACCAGAAACCGCCCGTGGCGTTCGCCGATCCGCGTTGCACGATCGTCTTGCAGCGAAGGGCGCATGCTTCGGCGAAGTTGCAGGTTGGGAGCGAACCAACTGGTTTGCACCCGAAGGCAAAAAAGCCGAATACGAATACACCTATGGTCGCCAAAACTGGTTTGAATACTCGGCCGAAGAGTGCCGTGCAACTCGCGAAGCAGTTGCCATGTTCGATCAATCATCGTTTGGCAAATTTGTTTTGGAAGGCGAAGACGCCGAAGCGATCATCAACAATGTTTCTGCCAACGACATGTCTGTTCCCGTTGGCAAGCTGGTGTACACGCAGTGGCTCAACGAGCGTGGCGGCATCGAAGCCGACCTCACCGTTACTCGTGAAGCTGCAAACAAATACATGGTGGTGACTGCAGCAGCAACGCAGGTACGCGACTTCCAGTGGCTGAAGGATCACATTCCAGCCGGTGCAAAAGCAACGCTCACCGACGTCACGTCGGGCATGGCAGTGCTCAGCATCATGGGCCCCAACTCGCGCGCACTTTTGCAATCGCTTACTCACACCGACATGTCGAACGAAGCGTTCCCATTCGGAACCTCGCAAATCATCGACTTGGGTTACGCCCGTGTGCGTGCAAGCCGCGTCACGTTTGTTGGCGAACTGGGCTGGGAGTTGTACATCGCTACCGAATATGCAACTGGAGTGTTCGACGCAATCGTTGCAGCGGGTGCGCCGTTTGGCCTCAAGCACGCCGGATATCACGCACTGAACTCATTGCGCATGGAGAAGGGCTACCGACACTGGAGCCACGACATTTCGCCAGACGACACACCGATCGAGGCCGGTCTTGGCTTCACCGTGGCCTACGACAAGCCAGGCGGCTTTATTGGTCGTGAAGCTTTGCTCAAGCAAAAAGAGACGGGCGTCAAGAAGCGACTGGTGCAGTTTGCATTAAACGACGCAAGCAAATTGCTCTATCACAACGAGCCGATCTGGCGTAATGGCGAAATCGTTGGCCACATTGCCTCGGGCATGTTCGGACACCACATCGGCAAGTCCATTGGCATGGGCTATGTCGAAAACCATCACGGCCTTGCCGACAAGGCGTTCATCACCGAAGGCTCTTACGAGATTGAGGTTGCAGGTGAGCGCGTGGGGGCAGTTGCGCAGCTAGAGCCTTTTTACGATCCAAAATCGGCGCGCGTTAAGGCATAAACCAAATTCTTCATTTACAGTTACCACCAATACTTAGTTGCTAAGGGGAACACCATGACAACAACACCAAACTCGCGACGAGGCGGACGAGCATCGCGCACTGCAATGCGTGCAGCACCACTTACCGACGACATCAAACCAGTGCGCCCGGGAATGCCGGCCGGCCGCTACAAGCCGCTCACCGATGCCGAAGTATTAAAGATTCACGAGGCAGCAATCAACGTTCTTGAGAACATTGGTATTGCCGACGCCATTCCATCGACGCTCGAATACTTGTTGCCAAAGGGTTGCAAGTTGGATGCCAACGGTCGCTTGTTGTTCCCGCGCTCGCTGATTGAGCACACCCTTGAAATTGCCGGCCGCAATTTCCCTCTCTACGCACAAGACCCGCAGTACGACATGGAGCCATGGGGCACCAATACATATTTCGGTACTGCAGGCGCAGCCGTATATATCGCCGACTACGAAACGGGCGAGTACCGCGAATCAAATTCTCAAGATGCTTACGACATTGCTCGTCTCGTCGACAGGATGGAGCACTTGCACTTCTATCAGCGAGCAGTTGTGCCGCGCGATATTCCAGAGGCATCAGCCATGGATATCAATACGTGTTACTTGAGTGTGAGCGGCACCACGAAGCACGTTGGTACTTCGTGGGTACACCCAGATCACCTCGAGGCATCGTTGAAGATGCTGCATGAAATTGCAGGTGGCGAAGACAAGTGGCGCGCAAGGCCATTCGTCAGTCAGTCCAACTGCTTCGTTGTTCCACCATTGAAGTTTGCAAGCGATGCATGTAAGTGCCTCGAAGTTGCGGTGCACGGCGGAATGCCAGTGCTGTTGTTGTCGGCTGGTCAGGCTGGTGCCACCGCGCCAGCAGCAATTGCAGGCGCACTTGTGCAGCAAGTTGCCGAGTGTCTTGCTGGCCTTGCTTACGTCAACGCAATCAAGCCTGGTGCTCCGGCAATCTTTGGTTTGTGGTGCTTCGTTTCCGACTTGCGCTCGGGCGCAATGTCCGGCGGAAGCCCAGAGCAAGTGTTGTTGTCGGCAGCAAGTGCGCAGATGGCGCACTTCTACAACCTCACCGGTGGCACGTCGTCAGGTATTTCCGATGCGAAATACCCAGACGCACAGTCTGGTTCTGAAAAGGGCATCAACCATGCCTTGGTTGGCAACGCCGGCATGAACCTGATCTATGAAGCTGCTGGCATGCACGGCAGTCTCCTCGGCTATTCGCTGGAGGGCGTCGTACTTGATAACGACACCATTGGTTCGGTGCAGCGCACCATCAAGGGCATCGAGATCACCGACGAATCCTTGTCGATTGAAACAATGCGCGCGCAGTGCATTGGGGGCCCTGGTCACTACCTTGGCGCAGAGCAGACACTTCGCATCATGCAAAGCGAATACCTCTATCCAGCAATTGGAGATCGACTCAGTTCGAAAGAGTGGAAAGAAGTGGGCAAGCCAGCAATTTACGATGTTGCCCACAAGAAGGTTCGCGAAGTGCTCGACAACCATTTCCCATCACACATCTCCGAGGAAATGGACGCGAATATTCGCAGCTATTTAGACATCCGCTTGCCCCGCGAGAAGATGTTGCACCCAAGCATCCTTCCTGCCACACTGTAAAGCCTGATGGCTAACGCATGGTTTGAGACGATCGCCGAGGCTCAACGACGTGCGCAGAAGCGTTTACCGAAATCGGTTTATGGTGCGCTCATCGCCGGGTCTGAAAAAGGCCTTTCCATTCGTGACAACCTGGATTCGTTCGACCAATTAGGTTTTGCGCCGCACGTTGCGGGGCTTTCAATGCAGCGACAAATGTCGGTGTCGGTGATGGGCCAAGAGTTGTCCATGCCGGTCTTGATCTCGCCAACCGGCGTACAAGCAGTGCACCCCGAAGGCGAAGTGGCGATTGCTCGTGCGGCAGCAAATCGTGGCATCCCAATCGGCCTCAGCTCGTTTGCCAGCAAGTCGGTGGAAGAAGTGGCCGCAGTTAATTCGCAAACGTTGTTTCAGATGTATTGGTGCGGCGACCGCGACACACTGATTCAGCGCATGGAGCGCGCACGTGCAGCGGGCGCCAAAGGTCTCATCGTCACACTCGACTGGTCGTTTTCTAACGGGCGTGATTGGGGCAGCCCGTGGATCCCAGAAAAGATCAACTTGAAGGCAATGGCAAAGTTGGCGCCAGAAGTGATCGTTCGTCCTCGTTGGTTGTGGTCATTTGCAAAAACTGGCAAGTTCCCCGATCTCACTGCACCAAACATGCAAAAACCAGGCGGCGACGCACCAACATTTTTTGGCGCGTACTACGAGTGGATGCAGACACCGCTTCCTTCGTGGGAAGACATTGCGTGGTTGCGTAAAGAGTGGGGCGGCCCTTTCATGGTCAAGGGCGTCAGCCGCATAGACGACGCAAAACGAGTTGTCGATTTGGGTGCAACTGCACTTTCAGTATCGAACCACGGTGGCAACAACTTGGACGGCACGCCAGCACCAATTCGTGCACTGCCGGCGGTTGCCGATGCAGTGGGCCACGACATCGAAGTATTGCTCGATGGCGGTGTGCGCCGAGGTAGTGACGTTGTGAAAGCGCTTGCACTTGGTGCAAAAGCGGTGATGATTGGTCGCGCATATTTGTGGGGGTTGGCCGCAAATGGTCAGGCAGGCGTCGAAAACGTACTTGATGTGTTGCGTGGCGGTATCGATTCGGCACTTCTTGGGTTAGGTAAGGCAAACGTTTCCGAATTAACGCGCGACGATGTTGTTGCGCCACCAGATTTTTTCCGCACGCTCGGAAAATAACTTCGCGCAGTTGTTGCGCTTGTGAAAAGTATTGTCTTTAGTCACACTGCACTGTCCAACTCGTTTTGCCGTGTCGTGCGTAATTAACTTCAATGTATGAGAAAAATAATTACCCCCGTATTGCTCTCCATGCTCGTACTTGCTGCATCCCCTGCAGCAATGGTGCAAGGAAAGCAAATTCCCGCAAAGAAATATTCATCATGTGCAGCATTGCGTAAGGACTTTCCGAAAGGTCTTGCGTTCTCCGCATTGTTTGTTGAAGCAACCGGCGCAACTGTAAATGCAAAGGCCTACAACCTCAATTGGAAAGCACTCGGCGGCCTTGCCGGCGACGATGGAATTATCTGCGAGCGAGTCGCAAAGAAGTAAGTAGTAAATGCTTGTTAGCCGAGGTTGAGGCCCTGAGCCTCGGCCTCGGCAGCAAGCGCAATCCAGTTTTCTTCCGCGGTGGCAACCACCGCCTGGGCCGCAGCCAACTCTTCGCTAACTTTGGCCAGCGCAGCATGATCACCCTTGGCTAGCGCAAGTTCGGCAAGTAATTTCGACTGTTTTTCATTTGCCTGAGCCAACGACTTTTCGGCCTGTGCGACAAGGCGAATCAATGTGCTGGCACTTTTAGCCGGCTTCGTCTTCGGCTTCGCCGATGGGGCAGTCGTTGTGCTGCGAAGTTGTGGCGCATTCTGCGACTTCGGTTTGTTCGCACGCATTGCCAGCCAGCCTGCAACACCGCCTCGCACAATTTCCGCGTTGCCGTTGCCGTCAAGGGCAAGCACCTCATTGACGGTGCGGTCGAGAAACACCCGGTCGTGGCTGACTACAACAACAATGCCTGGCCAATCGTCGAGGTATTCCTCGAGTGCGCGCAGCGTGTCCAAGTCCAGATCGTTTGTGGGTTCGTCCAGCAGCAGCACGTTCGGCTGCTCGATCAATGTGAGTAACAACTGCAGACGCCGGCGCTCGCCGCCAGACAATGTTGAAATTGGTGCGAACTGTGAGTCGCCATCAAACCAAAAACGTCGCATCAGGTTGTTGTCTTCAACGGACGGTGTCACTTTGTCGCCGGCTACTGCCTCGCGCACGGTTTGTGTAACCACAAGATCGCGACCCAGCTGGTCGTAGTAGCCAATCTTTACTGTGCTGCCAATGTCGATGTGGCCAGAGTTTGGAGTAAGGCGTGAAGAGATGAGATCGAGAAGCGTGCTCTTGCCGGCGCCGTTAGGGCCAACAATGCCAAGGCGATCGCCAGGTTCTAGTTGGTGATCGAGCGGCAGCAATACGGTGTGTGGTGCTGGTGATTTTTCGTTTGCGGGCCAAGTAAATGAAACCCCTAAGAGCTCGACACCTTTGGAGCCAAGGCGTTGACTACCGAGCGACAAACCAAGTTCGCCCGACCGCGCAGGGCCCTCCGCTTTTCGTGAGATCAATTCTTTCGCAGCATCCATTCGCGCCTTTGGTTTGGTTGTGCGAGCAGGTGCACCGCGGCGAAGCCAAGCAAGCTCGGTGCGTGCCAGGTTTTTTCTGATTTGTTCGGCGTTCGCGGCACGCTCTTCACGTTCGATGCGTGCGGCAAGATACGCGGCGTAACCAGAGCCAGCGGTTTTGCCCATGGGCACGTGCATGTATGCCTTGCCGCGGTCGATCTCCAACACTTTGTTGGTAACGCGGTCCAGCACGTGTCGGTCGTGGGTGACCAAGATGAGACCGCCGCGATAGTTCGCAAGCCACTCCTCGAGGTACGCAATTGCATCCAGATCCAAGTGGTTGGTTGGCTCGTCCAAAATCAGGGCGTCCCACTCCTGAACAAGCAACATTGCCAGCGCTACACGTTTTTGTTGCCCACCAGAAAGTTCCTGGGTTGATGAATCGAGCATGCCCGACATGCCAAGACGGTCGAGCATTGCTTCGCCCCGCCATTCTTCGCCAACGGCATCGCGCACAGTTCCAGCAGGAAGAACTGGTTGCTGGGCGAGGATGCCAATGCGGGCATTGCGTGCTTTATGCACTTGTCCGCTGTCGGGCGAGTAATCGCCGCTCAAAATTCGGAGCAGCGTGCTCTTGCCGCAACCATTCAAGCCAACAACTCCGATTCGATCTCCGTCGCTGACGGTGAGGGAAACATCGGCAAATAGTGGACGGTTTGGTCGTGATGCACTCAGCGACTGGGCATCGATCAAAATCACAACGCCAAATTCTACGGCTGTTTACTGACGATTCGGTAAAGGACTACTATTTACTCATGTCCACCACACAACTTCGTGAGTCATTGAAACAACGTGCATGTGAACGAATTGATGCATTAAAGAATGATTTGGTAGGGATCAGCCATGACATCCATGCTCACCCCGAAGAGAACTTTGAAGAGCACTATGCCCACAAACGCTTAACCGACGCAATTGGCGACAACAAACTTGATGTAACACGCAAGGCTTACGACATAGACACAGCATTTGATGTTGCGGTTGGGTCGAAAGGCGCCACCGTGGCTGTGCTGTGCGAATACGACGCGCTTCCGGGCATCGGGCATGCCTGCGGACACAACATCATTGCCGCAGCCGGGTTGGGTGCAGGCTTGGCCTTGGCGGGGCTTGCAGAAGAAGCGGGTGGCCGACTGCGATTGATGGGAACGCCAGCAGAAGAGGGTGGCGGCGGAAAAATTGAAATGGCAAGAAAGGGTGCTTTCGTTGGCGTTGATGCCGCGATGATGGTTCACCCAGCGGATCGAGAACTTGCTCGAATGAACGCAATTGCCATTCAGCATTGTTTGGTGAAGTACACGGGCGAGGCAGCCCACGCTGCGGTGTCGCCGCACTTGGGGCGAAATGCTTTAGACGCAGCCGTACTTGGCTACATGAATATTGCAGCGCTTCGTCAGCACATTTTGCCAACCGAGCGAATTCATGGAATTTTCTTGAAGGGCGGAGAAAAGCCAAACATCGTTCCTCGTGAGACGGAAATGGATTGGTACGTTCGCTCGAACACCATCGAAACACTGCAACCTTTGAAGGAACGAGTTGCTGGTTGCTTGCACGGTGGTGCACATGCGGCCGGATGCCATGTGGATTTGCAGTGGCAACCAAACCCATTTGCCGACATCGTCGACAACATTCCGTTACTTGCCGCATATGTTTCCAATTCCGCACAGTTCGGTCGAATGTTGACGACCGAATACATGGCGGGCACCGGTGGTGGCTCGACCGACATGGGCAACATCAGTTATCTAACTCCGTCAATTCATCCAATGATCGCGGTAGCACCCGAAGGCGTGTCGTTGCACACACCCGAGTTTGCCGACTATGCAACAAACGAAGAGGCAACTCGTGCAATTTTAGATGGCGCGAAGATCATGGCGATGACCGCAATCGACGTGTGGACAAACGATGCGCTTGCTGCCGAAATAAAAGCAGCATTTGGCGACGGGTTTGTTCCCGAAGGTGTGCTCTAGTCGCGAGTAAGTGGTTTCGCTAGGCGCAGGCCAGCAAGTTTGTCTGGCTCGGAAAGCCCAGCCATTGCAACATCAAAGTCGGGTAGCGCGTACACCTCGCCGTCGTCGGTGATCATGATGTATCGATCGAACTGAGCAAGAAATGTGCGGTCGTGGCTTACCGCAACAACGGTGCCCTCAAAACCATCGAGTGCGCGCTCGAGCGCTTCGGATGATTCGATATCGAGGTTGTCTGTTGGTTCGTCCAGCAACAGCACGTTGTGGCCCTCGATCTCTAGACGAAGGATTTCGAGCCTGGCTTTCTGACCACCCGAAAGCGTCTCGAACTTTTGCCGAGCGTTGTTACGCAGCCCGTAGCGCGCAAGCGTTTTCATTGCCTTCTCTTCTTCGCTGATGCGGTCGCAGACAATGTCGAGGCATTCTCTTCCAAGGAAGTCGGGCCGGTTATTGACTTGCGTGAACACCCCAACCGACGTTCGTGGGCCAAACGTGATCTGGCCTTCCGTTGGCTGGTTCTCGCCGCTCAGCACTTTGAGTAGATGCGTTTTGCCAGTTCCGTTAGGGCCAATGAGGCCAACTCGTTCGCCGTGATGGATCTCTTCGGAGAATGGCATGAATAGGTTGTCGATGGAAATGCGCTCGAGTTTGGCAACACGGCGAGCAGCATCTGCGCCACGCAAGCGAACATAAATCTGTTGGTCGGCAACTGGCGGTGGAGGAGGGCCGGCTGCAACAAACTTTTCCCAGCGGGTTTCGGCGCCGTTGGCTTTGGTTGCGTTCTTAAAGTTCTGAGCCGCACGTTGCTTCATGATTTTCATGTGGTGAAAGAGGCGACGCTCTTCATCATTCCAACGCTTCAAGTC
>CAZNBF010000015.1:0-16757 GCA_964571325.1 uncultured Acidimicrobium sp. | reverse complement strand
GAGGGCTACACCAACTTGAAGACCACTTGGATTCAGCTGTAATTATTCATTTCACAAAGCAATAAAGGGGAACACATGCGTTGCGGATTTATCGGTTTGGGTCATATCGGCAAGTTCTTGGCTGGAAGCCTTGTTCGAAACGGTTTTGAAGTAACCGTCTACGACCTAAACAAGGAAGCAGCAGCGCCACTTGTTGCGAAGGGCGCAAAATTGGCGGGCTCAATTAAGGAACTCTGCGACGCATCCGACACGGTGTTCACTTGCTTGCCTTCCCCGCGCGCGATTGACATTGTGCTGACGGGCAAGGACGGCGTGATCGACTCGCTTGCATCACGTTCTATCGCAGCAACTTGGGTAGACATGAGCACCAATGATCAGAGCGAAACGCTTCGTCTTGGCGAATTGTGTCAGGCAAAAGGCATCAACGTGCTGGAAGCACCGGTAACCGGCGGCGTTCATAAGGCTGCCCACGGTGACATCACGGTGCTAGTGGGCGGCGAGCAAAGTGTGTTTCAGGCCCATGAAAAGGCACTGAACGCGATGGGCAAGCCGGTGTTGTACATCGGCAAGTTGGGCAGCGCTGCTGTCATCAAAGTAATTACCAACATGCTTGCGTTCATTCACCTTGTTGCGGCAGGCGAAGCATTGATGCTTGCAAAACGCGGCGGACTCGACTTGGGTGTTGCGTTTGAAGCAATCAAGGAATCATCTGGAAACAGTTTTGTTCACGAAACCGAAAGCCAAGTGATTTTGAACGGCAGCTACAACATCAATTTCACGATGGACTTGGCGTTGAAGGATTTGGGTTTCGCAATGGAGTACGGCAACGAGTTTGGTGTGCCACTTGATTTGGCTGGCCATACTTACCAAACCTTCATCCGTGCAAAGGCTGCTTACGGTGGAGACGCATGGTCTTCACAGGTGGTGAAGCTGCTCGAAGACGCAACCAACACCGATTTGCGCGCCCCGGGTTTCCCAGCCGAACTGGAGTAGTTTCTGCGCTAAGCGTTGCAGTGATCGGGGGGTCATGGGTGAGATAAAACAAACTCGTCGAGAACTGGCGGCCGCATTTCGTTGGGCGGCAAGGCTCAATTACCACGAAGCCGTTGCCAATCACTTCAGCGCTGCGGTGAGTGATGACGGTCAGAAATTCTTGATCAATCCACGCGGTAGACACTTCTCAAGAATGCGCGCAAGCGAACTGGTGCTGATTGATACTGCAAAAATCAACGATGATGGCATCGACCACGGGGTCGATCCAACGGCATGGATTCTGCACTCACACCTTCATCAGAAAATTCCCAATGCCCGCGTGCTCATGCACTCCCACATGCCGTACGCAACGACGCTTGCTTGCCTTGATGGTTTCGAGTTTTTGATGCTTGATCAAAACGCGTGTCGCTTTTTCCAACGAATTGCCTACGACCGCAACTACTCGGGAATGTTGCTGGACGCCAGCGAAGGGGAGCGCATTGCTTCGCTGATGACGGAAGGGAAAGATGTGCTGTTTTTAGGCAATCACGGAGTGCTGGTTGCGGCGCCTACGGTTGCCGAGTGTTTCGAAAAGTTGTACTACTTGGAACACGCGTCCAAGCTGCAGGTTCTCGCACTTTCAACGGGCCAGCCACTCTCGCTCATTGGCGACGCGGTCGCGTCCGCCACACGGAAACAGTGGGACGAATATCCGGAAGCGGCCCAAATGTTCATGTCCGAACTGATGAAAATACTTGACGAGGAGTCAGCCGACTACATTAAGTAAGTCCGATTATCCCCCTTCGAAACGTTGTAGAGGTTCTGTATGAAAGCAGCAGTGTGTCGCGAGTTTGGTAAGCCACTGGTCATTGAAGATGTTCAGTTAGCAAAAACCGGCCCAGGGGAAGTGCGTGTAAAGGTTGCCGCAGTCGCAATTTGTCACAGCGACATTTCGTACGCCGATGGTGCTTGGGGCGGCACGCTTCCTGCCATCTATGGCCACGAATGCGCCGGAGTTGTAGAAGAAGTAGGCGACGGTGTCACCACGGTGAAAGTGGGAGAGCATGTTGTCGTCACACTCATTCGCTCGTGCGGCCACTGCCACGGATGCAGCATGGGCAATCCCGTAACGTGCAGCACCCAGTTTCCGCTTGACGCCAAGTCGCCACTTACCGACAAAGACGGTAAATCGATTGTTCAAAGCATGCGAACAGGTGGCTTTGCCGAAAAAGTGCTCGTGCACGAATCGCAATGCGTAGCAGTACCTACAAACATTCCGTTCTCGTCGGCCTCGCTGCTTGCGTGCGGTGTCATCACTGGCTTCGGCGCAGTAACCAACACGGCAAAAGTTCCTGCAGGTAGCCATGTTGCAGTTATCGGAACGGGTGGCGTCGGGCTTAATGCAATTCAGGGTGCCCATGTCAGCGGCGCGCGCTCGGTTATTGCAATTGATATTGCCGACAACAAGATTGAGGCAGCGAAGGGCTTCGGTGCAACGCACGGAATCAACTCCAAAACGGAAAACGTGGCCGAGCGTGTGCTTGAGATCACTGATGGTCGCGGCGCAGATTATGTATTCGTCACGGTTGGTGTGAAATCGGCATTTGACTCGTCGTACGGCATGCTCGGCAAGGGTGGTTCGGTTGTCTTGGTTGGCATGCCAGCAAGCGGAGTGATGTCCGAGATCGACCCAGGCACAATGGCGGCTTACAGCCAAAACATTCTTGGATCCAAGATGGGTTCAGCCCGTATTCAAGTTGATATTCCAAATCTTGTAGATCTGTACGGCCAAGGTCGTGTCAAATTGGATGAGTTGGTTACCAAGACATATCCAATCGAGGCAATCAACGAAGCAATCGACGCAGTTAAGCGCGGCGAAGCACTTCGAAACGTGATCGTTTTCTAACATGCTGGTCACCGACGTCAAAACCTTTGTGGTGGGTAACCCACCTCCGCGATTTGGCGGTCGGTATTTTATTTTCGTCAAGCTGACAACCGACTCGGGCGTCACCGGCATCGGCGAGGTGTATACGGCAACGTACTCACCACATCTTGTTGCCAAAATGATCGAAGAGGTAGCGCAACGTCACGTCATCGGTCACGATCCTTTTCATATCGAAATGATGTGGAGGAATGTGTACGGGCGGGGCTATTCACTTCGCCCAGATCTCACCACTGGCGGGATCGTCAGTGGTTTAGAGATGGCCATGTGGGACATTTGCGGCAAAGAAACCGGAAAGCCCGTCTACGAGTTGTTGGGTGGGCGAGTGCACGACAAATTGCGCGCTTACACCTACCTCTATCCACCCGTTGGCGTAGACGTCTATTCCGACGATCCCGTCTATAACGATCCAGCAGCTGCAGCGGAAGCCGCAGTGCGCGAAGTGGAACGCGGTTTCACCGGAGTGAAGTTCGACCCAGCAGGCCGTTATTCGGTATTTGACGGACGCCAGCCTGCGCTGCAAGCAATGGATCTCTCCGTGAAAATGGTGCGTGCGGTACGCGAAGCTGTTGGCACCCGGGCCGACATTTTGTTTGGGACACATGGCCAGTTCAGCGCGTCCGGTGCAATTCGTTTAGCGAAGCAGCTAGAAAAATACGACCCACTGTGGTTTGAGGAGCCGGTTCCGCCGGATTCGCCAGAGGAGATTGCCAAAGTTGCGCGAGCCACCAGCATTCCTATCTCTGCGGGCGAACGACTCACGACGAAATATGAGTTTCATCAGCTGCTCAAACATGGCGCCGCGTCAATTTTGCAACCAAACCTTGGTCGTTGCGGTGGGTTGCTCGAGGCCAAAAAAATTGCATCGATGGCCGAGGTGTATCACGCGCAGATTGCACCGCACCTGTATTGCGGGCCAGTTGTTGCCGCGGCAAACATTCAGTTGGCTACATGCACTCCAAACTTCCTCATTCTGGAGACCATCCAGGGATGGCAGGGCTTTCACTCGCAAGTCGTCAAGACTTCAATCAAGTTCGAAAACGGTTTCATCATTCCGCCAACCGAACCAGGCCTAGGAATTGAACTAAACGAAGAAGTGGCACTGGCACACCCGTACACGGGCAGTGAGCTGCATCTCGAAATGAGCGCGTTACCCGCGACGTTGCTCTAGAGCAGGATGTACGTGCAAAGCGCGCGAGCAACCCCACTTTGGCAGGATGGCATGGTTCGCACGTCCAGGCAGGAGTTGCGAGGCGCACACAGTTTTGATGTCGCCATTGTTGGTGGCGGTTACACGGGTTTGTGGACGGCGTATTACCTGCAACAACTTGCGCCTTCGTTGAAGATTGCAATCATCGAAGCAAATTACATAGGTTTCGGCGGAAGTGGCCGCAATGGTGGTTGGTGCAGCGCCTTTTTGCCAATGTCACCAAGCGAGATGATGGAACAGCATGGTCGTGAAGCAATGCTTTTCGCGCAACAGGAGATGTTCGCAACGGTTGACGAAGTCGGTGAAGTCGCGCAAAGAGAATCCATTGAGTGTGATTTTCATAAAGGAGGCACCATTACGTCGGCTTCTAACCCAGCGCATGTGCAACGCCTACGTGATTACGTTTCGGATTGGCAAAAGCTTGGTTTTGGTCCCGATGTATTGAGATGGCAGACGGCCGACGATATCTCGGAGAGAATAAGTGTGTCGCGCACATTTGGTGGCGTTTATAGCCCGCATTGTGCGGTGATTAATCCTTGGAAACTTGTTTCGGGTTTGGCTGATGTAGTGGAACGTCGGGGAACAGAAATATATGAAAACAGCTCAGTAATCAACATTTCGGAACGAAACGTAACTACCAGAGCGGGCCATGTGACGGCGAAGTGGGTGGTGAAGGCGGTCGAATCTTTTGGCTCGCAACTGAATTCCACGAAGCGGTCAATCGCTCCTCTGTATTCACTCATGGTTGCGACCGAGCCGCTGTCGGCGGAGGCATGGAAATCGATCGGTTGGAATAATCGTGAGACTTTTGCAGATGGCCGCAATATGGTTACCTATGCCCAGCGCACCGCTGATGGCAGAATTGCGTTTGGTGGCCGAGGCGCCCCGTACCACTTCGCATCTCGGATCAAACCCAAGTTTGATTTCCACCGAAGAATTCATGCCCAACTAGAAGACACAGTTCGCGAAACGTTTCCGCAGTTAAACAATGTTTCGTTTACACACCACTGGGGTGGTCCGGTGGGTGCTCCCAGGGATTGGCATGCGTACGCAAATGTCGATCGCTCTACAGGTTTGTGTGCTGGCGGTGGATACGTGGGTGACGGGGTGGCACTATCCAATTTGGTTGGACGCACCATCGCGCACCAGATCGCTGACACCCAGAATCCACTCACTCGCTCGTTGCTTGTAGGTCATCATTCAAAAAATTGGGAAGTAGAGCCACTTCGATGGATCGGTATCAATGGTTTGCTGACGCTCACTGATTGGGCCGATCGTAAGGAGCAGCGAACAAAGCGGGCCGCCTCACGAACGATCGCCTTGCGTGATGGATTATTGGGATAAGTCACACGCCAAGTCGTGCCTTGTTTGGTCGAATGCGTGAACTGTCGGTGTAATGTCGTTGCTATGGAACGACATGACGAGGGACACTTAAGCCACCGAATTGGATTGCTGCGCGCAATGGTGCTGGGGGCGAACGACGGAATAATCTCGACGGCGTGTCTCATCTTGGGAGTTGCAGCAGCCGACGCAGAGCGCGGAACGATTATCACGGCAGGCGTTGCAGCATTAGTTGCCGGCGCGGCTTCGATGGCCATTGGCGAATACGTGTCTGTCAGTTCGCAGCGCGACTCGGAGCAGGCCGACATTGCCAAAGAAACATGGGAGCTAGAGCACACTCCCGAGCACGAACTTGATGAGTTGACCGCCATCTATAAAGGCAAAGGGCTTACTCAGGACTTGGCGCGCTCAGTGGCAATTCAGTTGACAGCGAAGGACGCTCTCAAGGTGCACATGGCCGAAGAGCTGGGCATTACCCATCTCACACTTGCCCGCCCTGTGCAGGCAAGCGTCAGTTCGGCGCTTTCGTTTTCGGTTGGCGCGGCCATTCCGCTCGCCGCCGTATCACTCGCTTCCTCTTCTCAACGAATTTCACTCACGGTCATTGTCGCGCTGCTCTCGCTGATTGCTCTCGGTCTTGGCAGTTCGAAGGCTGGAGGCGCGCATCCCCTTCGGCCAACACTTCGTGTGCTCATTGGCGGTTCGATAGCCATGGCGTTCACGATGGCGATAGGAAGCTTGGTCGGTGGGGTCGTTCTGTAACTCCAATGCTTCCATCGCCTTACACAACTGTAAGCATGGTCAGTAGTGACAAATCAATTGGAGGCTCAAGGAATTAGCCCCGCCGAGCTGTTTGCGATTCGCCCTTTTCGTCTGTTGTGGACAAATAGTTTTCTGTTCATTCTCGTGCAGAGCACCCAACGTTTTGCGTTTGTGTGGCTGGCGCTCGAACTTGGTGCCAAATCAGACATCAGTGGACTCATTTTATTTGTGATGGGAATTCCCGTGATTTTGATTTCCCTGATTGTTGGGGTGATGAGCGATCACGCAGATCGAAGAATGCTGTTGATCGTCAGCCAGACTGGCGCGCTGTTGATCACGGTCGTTGTTGCTGCAATGGTTTCTTCTGGTCACATCACTATTCGATACGCCGTTATTGGTTCATTCATCTCGGGAATATTTATTGCAATCGGCTCGCCTGTTCGAAATGCGATCATTCCATCGATAGTTCCGAGCGACAAGTTGGTTGGCGCTATTGCGGTGAACACGATCGGCAGCAATTTGGGTCTCATTATTGGTCCCGTTGCCGCAGGCCCAGCTATTGCGGTGTGGGGGATAGAAGGAGCGTTTTGGTTGCAAGCAGCAATGCACCTGATTGGTTTCTATGCGTTAATCCCGCTAAAACTGCCCGCGAGTGTTAACACTCAGCGCAAAAAAATGCGCGAAGAGATTTTTGGTGGGGTCAGTTTCATCCGTGGTCATGCAGAGGTTCGATCGTTCTACGTGTTGCTGTCGGCGTCGATCCTGTGCATGATGGCGCCGTGGATCGTGATTGGTCCGCAGATTGCTAAGGAGCAAGTCGGTGCTTCTGGTAGCCAGACAACACTCCTGTTTGGTTTGCTCGGCATTGGGCAATTTGTCTCGTCGATTGGCATTCTGCGCTACAACCACAAAATTCGTCAAAAGGGTCTGTGGTTTATTGGCGGTCTTTGCTGGGGTGGCTTCGTGCAAATGATTTTGGGACAGTCCAATTCGATTGCAATGATGGCGGTGCTGTTGTTCGCGTGGGGAATTGGTGGTGGTTTCTATATGAATCTCAGTCAAACACTGATTCAAAACAACACGCCGGCTGCAGTGATGGGCCGTGTCATGGCTGTTCACTCGCTACTGATGTCAGGTTTGGCGCCGCTCGGCGCACTGTTCGTTGGTTTAATCGCCCGCAGAATTGATTCGGCACCAATAACGTTTTCTGTAGCAGGAGCATTGATGCTGCTCACCGCAATGTATTTTTTGGCAGCAAAGAAGAATCTTCGCGCGATGGCCTAGTATTTCGGCCATGACTATTTCATTTCGCGCACTCGACATCCCCGCATCCCAATTGGCCGAAAAACCTCTTGGTCAACCTTCGGCAGAGCCGCTCAGTGGCGAGATTCTTACCCGTGCGCAAGTTTTCCTCGACAACGAAACCGTTACTGCAGGAACATGGGAGTGCGAACTGGGTACATCACGTTGGGAGTTCACCACCCGTGGCGAAGTGATTTACGTTCTGAAAGGCCGGATGACCGTGCATGAAGATGGTGGCGAAGCAGTTGAACTGACCGCAGGATCAAGCTGCATTTTCCCAATTGGCTGGAAGGGCGTTTGGACTGTGCACGAGACGTTGCGCAAAGTGTTCGTCGTCTACCGCACTGCCTAAACATGATTGAAGTGGTTGGCGTGTATAACGCTGACTCCACATTTGTGGGCGAAGTTTCCTATTGGGTGGGTGCTCGATTCGGTGTCGCGCACTGTTCACTTTGCGATGTGACTCATGGTCTTTTTACCGAACGAGCAGACTGGAAATCTTGTCGCGACCAGGCGCCATTTTCGATTTCAATGTTTCACCGCAATGATCAGCCTGATGCAGTGAGGGCTGCCGCAAACGACGTGACTCCCGTTGTCGTTGCGTTCGTCAACGACAAGTATCAAGTGCTGCTAGGTCCGCAACAAATCGACGCTTGTGAAGGTTCACCTGAACGACTTGTCGACGCAATTGCCAAAGCGTTGGGGCTATAACCGAACCCGAATAAAGCGCGGGGCGTTGCTTGCGAATGCGGAGCCCAGCGCTTCTTTGAGTTGTGGCGGTGTCGTCACTTCGATTGCTTCCCACCCGAAGCCGCGCGCGATTGTGGTTGGGTCGTGTGAGGATATATCGACGCCCATTCGTGTGGCATCGACATCATCAAACGACTCACGAATTTGTGCATAACCAGTGTTATCCCACAGCAAGAGGGTGATGCGCTGCTGCAAGTCGTTCGCTACTGCCATTTCGGAAAGCGTGAACAACCAACCACCATCGCCAACAATTGCCAAGATCGGGCGAGTGGGCGCTGCAACCGCAGCACCAATGGCCATGGGTAGGGCACAACCGAGTGTGCCAAGCCCGTACGGGGCCAGCCAAGACCGGGGTTGTGTTGCGGGTAGCCACCAATGTGCGCTGTATGCCAACTGTGTGGAGTCGAGTGCAACAATCACATCGCTCGGCAATGACTGTTCAATTGCTTCCAGCCAGGGAACAAATTGCGCACCGGTTTTGGCACGGGCATGTTCGCGCCATGCTTTGGCTTGATCCTGGCCGGCTGTTGATGTTTTCGTGTGTATTGCAGCTGTAAGCGCAGACAGCGTTTCGCCTGCATCTCCAACTAGCCCAACCGTTGGTGTCGTACGGCGCGTTAGCTGTTCTTTATCAATATCGATTCGGATTACGTTTCCACCAAACTGCAGCGCTTGGCCGCCGTTGTATAAGTCGGCGTCTGAAAGCTCTGTGCCAACGACGATCACCAGTTCGGCTGCCTCGATATCTCGCTGAACACGGCCAAAGACCAAGCAGTTGCCCGCGCAGAGTGGGTGACTTGAAGACAAGACACCCTTGGCATTACCTGTGAGTACAACAGGTGCATCAATGGCTTCGGCGAACTTCGCTAGTTGAGCGCCGGCATCCACACAGCCGCCGCCTGCAACCACAATCGGGTTGGTTGCGGCATTAATCAACTCTACAGCTCGTTTGATTTCGCTTGCTGCAGATACTGGACGACCAGCTGCAGTACTAACCTTTTCGAAGCGATCACACAGTTGTTCGAGCACGTCCATGGGAATCGCCAGATGCACCGGGCGCGGTCGTTGCGAAGTGAATACGTTCCACGCACGCTCGATTAGATGCGGTAGCTCTTGTGCATCTGTCACTGTTTCGCTAAATGCACAGATGCTTCGTACGAGGGCAGCTTGATCTGGCAAGTCGTGCAGTGGGCCATAGCTTTTTCCCAGCGCATTTGTGGGAGTGGTGGAGGCAATTATCAGCATTGGTCGCGAATCGTGATATGCCTGTGCAATAGGTGTAAGTGCGTTGGTTAGGCCCGGCCCGCTAATCAGTACGCACACGCCGGGTTTGCCGGTAACAACAGACCATCCATCGGCCATGAAACCCGCACCTTGTTCGTGGCGAGGGGAGATGGCTCGAACGCCCGAGCGATGTAGGCCGCGATACAGCTCGATGTTGTGCACTCCGGGGATGCCGAACACCGTTTCGACGCCGTATTCGCGCGTGAGCAGATCAATAATCGCTTCACCAACTCGAAGCTGGTCACTCACGACGCTATTTTGCTTTCGCTACTAAGGATTCGGCCATTGTGCGTATTGTTTCGCACGCTTGGCGCAGTACTTGCGCCTCGACTGTGAGGGCAATGCGGACATGTCCGGCCCCGCCTTTACCAAAGCTCTCGCCGGGCATGACGCCGATGTTGTGATCGTCCAACAATTTCCAAGCAAATTCTTCGCCGGAAAGTTTGGTGGCACGAACGTCGACCATCACAAACATTCCTCCTTCGGGCATGCGAGCCGAAACAGCAGTAGAGCCATTGATTGCCTCAACGAGTACTTGCGCTCGCTCGCGGTAAGCAACTCGCATGCGTTGCACCTCATCATGTTGCTCGGTCAGTGCAACCACCAGCGCATCTTCGATGAACGGCTGCGAACCGAACAACATTGCTTCTGCCACAAGCACCAAGCGTGGCGTTACCTCTGCGGGGCATGCAACCCATCCTGCACGAAAGCCTGGCAGTGCGTGAGATTTCGAAATTGATGAGACAGCGAGGGTGCGGTGTCGTAATTGCTTTCGATCGAACGGCGAGCAAAATGGCGCGTCGTAAGTCATGTCGGCGTACACCTCATCGCAAATAATCCAGAGATCATGTCGTTCGCAGACATCTCCGATTGCGTCTATTTCTTGTTCCGAAAGAACTGCACCGGTTGGGTTGCTTGGGGTGTTCAACAGCAATACACGCGATCGGGGAGTAATTGCTTGTTCGATGGCCTCAGCCGTTACGTGAAAACTGTTTTCTGGCGACGTGGGAACTGGAACGAACGTTGCGCCCGATGCGGCTACAAGGCCTTCATAGGTTGCGTAGTAAGGGTCTGGAACAAGGACTTCATCGCCGCTCTGGACCAAGGTGTACAGCGCGGTGCACAAGCCATTTTGCGTGCCAGCCGTGTACAGCACTTCTTCGGGCGTGACTACATTGCCCGATCGTTTGCTGAGGTGTCGAGCAATCGCTTTGAGCGCTTCGGGTTCGCCTTGTCCGGCTGCATATTTGGTTCGTCCTGCGCGCATAGACGAAATCGCTTGATCAATTACTTTTGCCGGCGGCGGCAAATCGGGCTCTCCAATGGACAACATGATTACTTGCTGTCCAAGGCTTGATCGACGCAAACCCTCGTTGTGAACGGCCCACTTCGCGGCCCCGAGGCCAGCCAAACGATCGGATATTGGAGCGAATCTCATCAGGGTTTACAGCGTAGATGAATTGATCCAATTCAATGCAATGAAACTAGGTTCGTAAGACAAAATCTGTGTACATGCAAAAGGGAGCACAATGAAAATCGGCTTTGTTGGTGTCGGGAATATTGGTCATCATTTGGCCGCGAGTCTGGTGCGTGAAGGTTTTTCGGTAACGGTTTTTGATCTAGATAAAGCTGCGGTCGATCGGTTAGTGGCGCTTGGTGCGAGTGCCGCAGATTCGCCACGCGATGTTGCATTGGCAAGCGAAACGGTGTTTACCTGCCTTCCTTCCGTGAAGGCGATCACCGAGGTGGTATCTGGCGCCAACGGTTTAGTACACGGTTTCCGTGCGGGTGGAACGTGGGTAGATATGAGCACCAACGATTTGCATGAATTGCAACGATTGGCAACCATGCTCGCCGAGAAAGGCGTGACCACATTGGAAGCCCCGGTAACAGGCGGTGCACACAATGCCGAATCCGCAACAATCACCATCTTGGTTGGCGGAGATGAGGACATCTATCGCAAACACACCGCCGCTTTTGCGGCAATGGGCGGGCGAGTTTTCTACCTGGGCGAACTAGGCAAGGCAGCAATCATCAAAGTGATCACGAACATGCTTGCGTTCATTCATATTGCAGCAACCGCCGAGGCATACATGCTGGCGGCGAAGGGCGGCATCGATCTGCGATTGGCATGGGAAGTGATCAAGGCGAGTTCAGGCAATAGCTTCATTCATGAAACCGAAAGCACAACGATTTTGAGTGGAAGCTACGACATTGGCTTTTCACTTGATCTTTCTTGTAAGGATTTAGGTTTTGCTACGCAGCTCGGTCGCGAGTTTGATGTGCCGCTGCCAATTGCATCGCTTGTTGAGCAATTGAACCAGAGTGCACGAGATGAATTTGGTGGTTCTGCAGGTTCGCCGATGGTCGCCAAGTTGTTGGAAAATGCATGTGCTACGGATTTGCGAGCACCGGGTTTTCCTGCAGATCTCACCGAGTACTTGCAATCGATGCCTCGTGCCGAAAGGCTGGCAAATCCAATTTTGTAATTGCTCATTGACTGCACTTTGGTATTGCCAAAATCAACTAGTGGAGCTGGGGGGAATCGAACCCCCGTCCATCAGCCGTTGAACGCCCGTGATACGACCATTCCCAACATTGTTGCTACGCAGCAACACCGGCGGGTCGATTGGTTAATGCCGAAGCACTAACCCGCGGAACGTCTTTCCGTTCGGTCACTGGTCTTTCCCAACGCCATTGGTCTTTCCCAACGTCATTCCCCGCTTCTGTTGCCGGGCTGCGGTGAATTGGCCCCGTGCGACCTTGCGGCTCACGGTTGCTCTCTACCCCCTAATTAGGCGGCGAGAGCGAACTGCTTGTTGGCAGTTGTTTTTTTGCCCCGTTTTACGAGTCTGAGCAACTCGGGTCGCACGATCGCACATCGACACTGACGTCGAAACCTGTCAGCCCCATTGCACTTTCGTAACACCACCAGTGTACGGCGGGGTGTGCGATGTTTCGTTGGCTACATCTGTTGAGATTGTTTGCGATTGCGGCCAGCCTCGCGACGCATCTCAAGTTCGGACTCCTTCTTGGCAATTGCCTGGCGGCGGTCGGCTTTTTGGCGGCCCTTGGCTAATGCAATATCAACCTTGACTCTGCCCTTGCTAAATCGAACTTCAAGCGGCACCGCGGTGAGGCGTTCCTTTGCCATACGGTCTTTCATTCGACGAATCTGTTCCGAATGGAGGAGAAGTTTGCGGCGACGCATTGGGTCGTGAGCGCCGACTCCAACCGCGAATGAGTAGGGGGCAATGTGCATGCCATCGAGCCACATTTCGCTGCCAATGACGTGGGCATAAGCATCGGCCAATTGCACCTGACCCGACCGAACGCTCTTCACCTCGCTACCGAGCAGCACAATGCCGGCCTCAACCACATCCAAAATGGTGTAGTCGTGCCGTGCCTTACGATTGCTCGCAATGAGCTTCTCGTTCTCGTCGCTTTTTTTCTCGGCCATATTGTTCTTTTCAGTGTACGGGTAGCCTGAAATGACGATGTCCGAGTCAGCAACCCCATCGCTCAACGTGCCTCAGTCGGTGCTCGATGCAATAGGCAAGCATGCAATTGCGTGCTACCCAGAAGAGGCGTGCGGGCTATTGGTTGGTGCAGGCGCAACAAACACGGTGCTCGAGTTTCATGCGACGGAAAACGTCGCGCGTTCTGCCCGGGTGTACACCATCAACCCGAAGCAGCACATGGTGATCGATCGCGACGCTGAAGACCGAGGGCTAGAAGTGGTGGGTGTCGTGCACAGTCACACGCATACCGAGGCGTACCCAAGCTCAACCGATGTTGCCCAGGCGCCAGACCCAACGTGGCACTACATGATCGTCACTTTGAAGCGTGGGGTGCCCGAACCCCGCAATTTCCGCATTATCAATGGGGTAATCACTGAAACCCCGATTAACTCGCACAACTGACCATTGGCTCTAGCCCGGGGCTAGAATTATGACCAATGCAGTCAACAATCTTTGGTTCGCGAATGATGATCAATGAGAGCGTCCTCGACCTCATTGGCAATACCCCCATTGTTGACGTCAGCAACTTGTCTCCTAATCCTCGAGTGCGATTGATCGCAAAACTTGAGGGGCAAAACCCATTTGGTTCTGTGAAAGATCGCATTGCCAAATCAATGATCGATCAGGCAATTGCCGACGGATCGTTGAAGCCAGGGCAACGCATTATGGAGCCATCTTCGGGCAATACAGGAATTGCACTTGCTGCAATTGCTGCGGTCAAGGGAAACCCAATCACCATTTTGATGCCGGAAAGCGTTTCGATCGAGCGCCGCCAAATGTTGCAAGTGTTTGGAGCCGAAATCATTTTGACTCCTGGCGGAGAAGGGTCGAACGGCGCAGTGAAGCGCGCAGAAGCCTTGGCAAAAGAACATCCAGAGTGGTGTTTCATGCACCAATACCAAAACGATGCAAACCCGATGGCGCACTACAACACCACTGGCCCAGAAATTTGGCGTGATGTTCCGGAAATCACGCACTTTGTTGCCGGCCTCGGTACCAGCGGAACACTCATGGGTGTTGGTCGTTACCTCAAGGAACAAAACTCGGCAGTCAAGTTGATTGCAGTCGAGCCGCCGCTTGGCGAGCGCGTTGAAGGTTTGCGCAATTTGGACGAGGGTTACATTCCACCAATTTTTGGAAACTGGGACGGCGCCAAGTTGCTCGACCGCAAGCGCGTGGTTCGTCCGCGCGAAAGTATCGAAATGACTCGTCGCCTAGTGCAAGAGTGCGGCATCTTCGCCGGCATCTCGTCAGGTGCTTCGCTTGCTGGCGCAATCAAGGTTGCTTCCGAAATCGAAGAGGGAACCATCGTGTTCATTGTCTGTGATGGAGGATGGAAATATCTCTCGACGGGCGCTTACACCGATGATCTTGATGCAGCAGAAGCGGCTGCCGAGAAAATCATTTATTTCTAGTTGTTAGCCGCCAACAACTAATACAACAAGACCAATCAACACGATTGCCGCAGAGGCAATTCGCTTCTTGTGGTCTCCTTCGTCAAGCATTTTCCAACCGGCAAATGCCGCGATCACGACGCTCGACTCGCGTAGCGAGGCAACGTAACCAACAGGTGCGTGTCGATAGGCAATCATGACCAGGGTGTAGGCAACCGTAGAGAAAACTCCTGCAGCGCCCATGATCTTCCAATTCTGGCGAAGTGCGGGGATCATCATTTTTCTGCTGTTGATTGCGGTGAAGAGTGAGACAAACACCGCGGCCGCAATGTTGAGCGCAAGGGCATACGCAACCGGCTGCGACTGTCGTGTGCCGTGGCCGTCAACCACGGAGTAGACGGCAATAGTTGAAGCGACAGCGATTGCTGCACCAACGACGTGCCACGAACCACTCTTCGCTAAAACAAAAAGCCCGAGCACGGCAATCAAAATTCCGATCGTGGACGCAATGCTCAGTGTGTCATTGAGGAAAAGGACACCGCCTGCGGCCGCGGCAAGTGCGCCTGCACCCCGAACGATGGGGTATGACATCGAAAAATCGCCGCGATCGTACGCTCGAGAGAGCAACATCAAGTAGGGCACGTGTGTGGCGCCACTGATGATCGCCCACTTCCAGGCAATATCAGGCATCGAAGTTGAAAGTGTCCAGACCAAGAGCGCCACTGCGCTCAGTGCTCCACCGATCGTGAATTGGCCCCATAGTGCCAGTCTTCGATCGGTGCTCTGTTTGACGATGAGATTCCAAGAAGCATGCAGTACTGCCGCCAATAGAGCAAGCATGGTTGCGAGAAGCACTCTGGAAGGTTAGGTCACTGGCGTAAAGTGGAAGCCGATGCCATCTATGAGCGACAGACCAATTGGCATGTTTGATTCTGGGTTTGGTGGCCTGACCGTAGCGAGAGCAGTAATCGACCTCTTGCCAAACGAGCACCTTGTGTACATCGGGGACACTGGGCGCTACCCGTATGGCAATAAGCCCGCCGATGAAGTGCGCGAATACGCGCGAGAACTTGCGTGGAGCCTTGTCAACGACTTTGACGCAAAACTTATTGTCGTTGCGTGCAATACCGCAGCTTCTGTTGCGCTCGAACAGCTTGCATCAGAGTTGCCCGTTCCTGTGGTGGGAGTTATCGAACCAGGCGCTCGCGCACTCGTGCGTGTAACGCACAACAATAAGGTTGGCGTGATTGGAACAGTCGGCACAATTTCTTCTGGTGCCTACGTGCAAGCGGTGCGACAGACCAAAGCCAATGTCGTGCTTACATCTGCGGCTTGCCCCGGCTTCGTCGAGTTTGTAGAACGAGACCAAACCACGGGAGATGAAGTGACGGTGCTTGCCGAACGATTGTTGGCACCCGTGCGCAACGCGGGCGTCGACTCGTTGTTGTTGGGCTGCACCCACTATCCCTACCTTTCCCGTGTAATTGGCGAAGTGATGGGCCCCGAAGTGGTGTTGGTCAGCAGTGCAGACGAAACTGCGTTTGCCGTGCGCGACATTTTGCTGCAACAGTCGATCCAGCGCGCGGAACAGCAAGGAGAGCATCGGTTTTTGTCATCTGGGGATATCGCATGGTTCGCGCAGTTGGGGCGCCGTTTGCTCGGCCCCGAACTAGAACGAGCCGACTATTGGTCTACTAATACAGGGAGATAAACATGGCACGATTTGATGGACGTCAACACAATGAACTTCGTCCGCTGAGCTTTCAGCGCGACTTCACTGAAATGTCGGCAGGCTCGGTGCTTGTTTCGTTCGGCAAGACGCGTGTGCTGTGCACCGCCTCTGTCGACGAGGACGTTCCCAGGTGGATGAAGGGAAGCGGAAAGGGTTGGGTAACAGCCGAGTACTCCATGCTTCCTGGTTCGTCGCCAGAGCGAGTAGACCGCGAGGCAGCAAAAGGCAAACAGTCTGGCCGTACCGTTGAAATTCAACGTTTAATCGGTAGGGCATTGCGCTCATCATGCGACATGAAGCTGTTGGGCGAGCGCCAAATCTTGATCGACTGTGATGTGCTTCAGGCCGACGGCGGTACGCGCACGGCAAGCATTTGTGGTGCGTACCTCGCATTGCACGACGCAATCACTCGAGTGCAGCAAAATGGCGGCCTCTCAACTAATCCGTTGCATTCACTATGTGCGGCAATCAGTGTTGGCATTCACAACGGCACGCCCGTTATCGACTTGCCATACGAAGAAGATTCGAAGGCCGAAGTAGATATGAA
>CAZNBF010000014.1:0-16840 GCA_964571325.1 uncultured Acidimicrobium sp. | reverse complement strand
AGCCGCATTCTCATGACCCATCTGATGCCGTCGACATCGCCCTTACGGCGATAGATCGATTTGAGATTCGCAAGAATTCTGACCACGGTCAAACGAGATGACGCCGAATTCAAAAACTCGTCACTCCAATTAGCCAAGCCCGTCAAACCCTCATATAACGAACGACAATCCGACGCCGAAAGCGGACCACTGCCATGGAATGGATCGAAATACATTGGCTCGCCATCGGCCCCGAGTGTTGCACACAAATAATGTCCTGGCATCCCAACGCCAAACATTGGGAACCCCTTGCGCTCAGCAACCGACATAGCGATCACTGACAACGAAATGGGAATACCAAGTTTGGACTCAATCACGTTCCCTAGTAAAGAGTTTGCCGGATCGTCGTAATTCATTGAGTTACCGAAAAATTCTCGAGGGGAAAAAAGTTTCTTCATCATCGAAGGGACATCATCTGCCATGAGGCTGTTCGCAATTGCATCAATCCCGGCCACAACTGAGTCGACAGAGTGCGCGGGATCGCCCGCGTTGCTGATAAGCGCACAAGCTAGGTCCAACCGCGGTTCGGCGCCTCGATCAGCCATTAACCGCTCGAATTCCTTAAATACATCCATTAATTCCCCCCTTTCGAGATTCTTTGAATGAACCGTCTCCACTACCGTAATAGGCATGTTCCCAGGACACATCGCTCAAACCACACCCGACAAGCTTGCAGTTGTAATGGCCCAGAGCGGCTTTACATACACATATAGAGAATTAGACGACGCCGCCAATCGATTTAGTCAGGCATTAGCCAAACATGGCCTCAAACCTGGCGATCACGTTGCGCTATGCCTTGAAAATCACGATCGTTATTTCGAAGTGGTGTGGGGTTGCCACTATGCCGGTCTGGTTTACACCGCTTGCTCCAGCAGATTAACTTCCGACGAACTTGCTTACATTCTGAATGATTGCGGAGCTAAGGCATTCATCACGTCCAAGTACAAGGCAGATCAAGCTCAGGAAATCTCAAATCAAATCGCGCATGTTGACTTGCGCCTGATGTTGGATGGCGTCATTGACGGCTACGACAGTTTCGAAGATCTAGTGGCACAATATCCGAGCGAACCGCTTCAGAACCGCAAGGAAGGCGCAGACATGCTGTATTCCAGCGGCACAACCGGTCGTCCGAAGGGAGTCAAACTCCATCTTGCCGATAATCCCTTGGGAACAGCACCACCACTTGTCGGCCTTGGCCAGTTTCTCCTTGCAATGACATCAGAAATGGTTTACCTTTCGCCCGCACCCCTGTATCACGCCGCCCCACTTCGATGGAACTTGGTTGTACATCGGCTGGGTGGCACAAGCGTGATCATGGAGCATTTTGATGCAGAACAATTTCTGCAATGCATTGAAAAATACTCTGTGACACATAGCCAAACCGTTCCCACGATGTTCATCCGTTTACTCAAACTCGACCCTTCAATTCGTGAAAAATACAATGTCGCATCGCTCGAATGCGTTTTCCACGCGGCAGCGCCTTGCCCGATCGAGACGAAACGACAGATGATCGATTGGTTTGGCCCAGTGATCCATGAGTATTACGCAGGTAGCGAGGGCAATGGTTTCGTCTATTGCGACACACCACAATGGCTCGCCCACCCGGGGACCGTCGGCGTCGCGCTCAGCGGAATACTTCATATCTTGGATGAGGATGGCAACGAATTACCCGCCAACGAAACGGGAACTGTTTATTTCGAGAGCCCCGCACGATTTGAATATCACAACGACCCAGAAAAGACTAAGGCCTCACAAGATCCACAGGGCCGAGGCTGGACAACACTTGGAGATATCGGCTACTTGGATGATGACAAGTTTCTGTACCTGACCGACCGCAAAGCATTCATGATCATTTCTGGCGGAGTGAACATCTATCCGCAAGAAGCAGAGAATGTTCTCATTCACCATCCAGAAGTTGTCGATGTTGCTGTTTTTGGCGTGCCAAACGCGGACTTTGGCGAGGAAGTTAAGGCGGTGGTGCAACCAAGGACAATGCCGACAGACGACAAAGAACGTTCCCTCCTTGCCCAAGAATTGATCAACTACTGCAAGAAATCTCTTGCAGATTTTAAATGCCCTCGCACAGTCGATTTTCGTGAAGAACTTCCAAGACACCCGACCGGGAAGCTGTACAAGCGTCTGCTCAAAGATGAATATTGGGAACAAGCGGGACGAAAGATTTAGGTTTTGCGGTGAGATCGCATCCATACCTAGAGCAAGGCACAATCATCGCCTTTGCGCATCGTGGCGGCGCCGTTGATCAGCCGGAAAATTCGATGGTTGCGTTTCAACGCGCGATTGACATGGGTTATCGGTATATAGAAACCGATGTACATGCCACCAAAGACGGCGTACTCATGGCCTTTCACGATGATGACCTGCAACGAACCTGCGGTATTGATGTGAAGATTAGCGAGGTTGAGTACAGCGACTTGTTTGAAGCGCGTATTGATGGGAAAGAACCAATTCCCACTCTCGACGAAATTCTTTCCGCGTGGCCAAACATTCGCGTGAACATCGACTGCAAGGCCGATCCAGCGGTGGAACCACTGATCGCTGCATTGCGAAAAGGCAACACTGTCGACCGAGTTTGCATCGGATCATTCAGCGATCGAAGGCTTAGCGCCATTCGTGAAGCCTTGGGCCCCACACTCTGCACTTCTCTCGGTCCGCGAGAAGTAGCAAAGTTGCGCCTCTTGTCTAAATTGACAAGCCCTAAGTCATTCGCTGGTGCTCACGCCGCGCAAATCCCCATGAGGCAGGGACCGATTGCACTAACAACCAAGCAGCTGGTAGACCACGCTCACGAAATCGGGTTGCACGTTCACGTATGGACCATTAACGATGCCGCCGATATGCACAAGTTGATCGACCTTGGCGTTGATGGAATCATGACGGACACACTGCAAACCTTGAAAACCGTAATGACTGAGCGCAACCACTGGGTTACGAACCAGAACTGATATCAAGCGTCTTTAACACTCCACTTGCGTTTAGCCACTGGATCCTTATCGCTCCAAGGAAAATTGATCCAAAGATCGGTGTGTTTCCATACATAATCGCACTTGATGATTGACTGAGACTTTTCGTACAACACAGCCATCTTGGTATCAGCCAATTGTCCCTTACAAAACTCCAAAACGTGTTTGAGTGTGTGGCCAGTGTCGGCTACGTCATCAACGATGAGAACTTTCGAATCTTTGATGTCTACCAAGCTCGGTACAGGCGGCAGAATCATAGGAACAGCGAGTCTTTCGTTGACACCTGTATAAAACTCGACGTTCATGGTGTACGTGTTCTTTACAGACAGCGCGTATCCGAGTGCGCCCGCGGTCAGCAGGCCTCCCCTGGCAATAGCAAGGATGATGTCTGGCTCGTAGCCACTCTCAGCAATCTGTATCGCCAACTCTCTGCTGGCAACACCAAATTTTTCCCAAGTCAGAATTTCTCTCTCGTCGCTCACACCATCTCCAATCTGGTCGTCCGGGACGACCCGACAACATATGCAATCTAGTTGATCACACTTGCTCGAACGGGCAGTGACGACACCCCGATGTGCAGCAATAACCTCGATCGGCTAGAAATCGAGCGGTCATCACCGATAGCCCCGAAGAGGGATCTGCATACGTTGGCTTGCCATCGACAACCGCAGCGTTGTGACGCGACATTATTTCCATCCATCGAGGGTGGAGGGGCGAAAGCCGCTGAGCAATAGGAAGGCCCTCATAATCGGCCCTCAACTTTGGTATTTCGTGCATCTATAGCCCGTCGAGCATTGACCAAAATCCTGGCCAACTCTTTCCAACCACCGATGGGTTTGAAATTTCAACTCCCCCACTGCCAATGCCCACTAGCGCAAATGCCATTGCCATCCGATGATCGTGATGGGTGTCAACCAAACCGCCCCGGACCTGCGACGGATGAACAATCAGTCCGTCTGGATGCGCAAATGCATCAACGCCAATCGCCTGAAGTTCTGCGACAAGGTCGTCAATTCGGTTACTTTCCTTTGAGCGTATGAACCCAACTCCGCGGATAGTGGTTGGCGATGAAGCGAATACTGCCACTGCAGCCAAAGTAGGAACTAGATCGGACATGTCACGCATATCTACATCGATGCCCTGCAATTCTGTGCCCAAATCGCGACTGACAATTACCGAATGCGGTGTGTATTGAACGTCACAACCCATGCGGCCAAGCAGCTCGGCGAATTTGGCGTCGCCCTGTATCGAATCCGACCCCAAACCAATAATCTCAACCGACCCACCAACTATCGCCGATGCAGCCAACGGGTACGAAGAAGAGGAAGCATCGGGCTCGACTTGGAACGATGCACCGAGGTAGCCGCCAGGCGCGACGATCATGCCGGAGAGCGCCGCATCAACTTGAGCACCAAACGAACGCATCACAACGGTGGTCATATCGATGTACGGCTGAGACACAACTTCGCCGACTATTGACAATGAGAGACCATCAGGGAGTACGGGCGATATCAATAACAGCGCACTGGTGAATTGGCTGGATATCGCGGCGGGCAATTTAACCGCCGAACCTGTTGTGACGCCGCGGTGGATGGCCACAGGCAAATGACCAGCCTCACCCTTCCATTCAACGCTGATTCCTAACGACAACAACGCTTGATGCAAATCGTTCATCGGCCTCGACAGCAAAGAACTCTCACCCGTGATCAGCGTGGGACCCGACACCAAGCCGCACACCGCAGTGAGAAACCTGGCTGTGGTTCCGGCCAGACGCGCGTTGAGCGTTATGGAATCAGTGCGAGATACATCAATTCCGGATCGGAACAACACCTTGTTTCCAGTTCGATCGATGCGTGCGCCAAGCGAAATGAGCCCTTCGATCATTGCTTCCGTGTCATCCCCATCGGGAACACCCGATATTTCTGATTCGCCACTTGCTAGGGACGCACATACGAGTGCCCTATTTGCAATCGACTTCGAACCCGGCACCGAGACAACGGCATTGAGCTTGTGCGTAATTTTCTCGATCCGACGGGCATTCACCATGGTCATGAAAGCCGTGAAATCGACGGCCGAAATCCTCGCGCAATAAGGCCACCTCGAAAAACGTCCTTGCTTGTCTCATCAACAATCAGAACCAGAACGCCACGATCGCCCTCAACTGAGTGAACCACCTCGAAGTTCGCCGTATTAACACCGAGTTCCGCCGCAATGGCGAAAATCTCGGCCGCTGCACCAGATCGGTCTGGAATTGGTACGCGAACCTCGACAACATCGAGTAGGTCACGTACTCGTCCCGGGATGTTCGATCGGGCGATTCTCGCGTCTTGTAGGCGCGACATCAATTCCGATTCATTCTGCTGTTCGACAACATCTCGCATAGAAATCAAACCGTCGATCAACAAATCAAGCGCACCAGTAATTGCGACTTTGTTTTCCTTGCAGATATCTATCCATATGGCTGGATGTCCCGAAGCAACACGAGTCATGTCGCGAAAACCACCGGCAGCAAGTCGAAGCACTGCAACATGCTCTTGAGATTGCTCGCTGGCTAAACCCATCAACGTTGCGGCAGTGAGATGCGGGAGATGCGACACAATCGCAACCAACTGATCATGTCGTTGAGCTTCCAGCACTACCACTTCTGCTCCGAGTGATTTCACAACATTGGCAACAACCGCAAATGAGGAATCTGGCGTGGTGACCAAAGGCGTAAGCACCCAAACTGCATTGTTGAACAACTGAGCATCAGCCCCCTGCAGCCCAATCAATTCGCTTCCTGCCATTGGATGTCCACCGACAAAACGCGGATCGTCGATTGCCGCGACAACCGGGGCCTTCACCCCTCCAACATCTGTAACAATCCCTTTTGTGGCGCGTAGCGCCAACCGCACCTGATCGACAATCGATCCGACAGGAGTACATACAAACGAAATCTCCGCATCGCTGTCGATGCCAATCTCATGAATCAAACCGAGCGCAATAGCTTCACCTTCTGACTCAACTCTTGCGTCCGATCCACACACCCGCCAGCCTTGTGCGGTGAGGGCGGCAGCAAGAGAACCTCCGATAAGGCCAAGCCCAAGAATGTTGCATCGTCGCATACTCACAGCGACAATCGTACCCTCGGCCTACTTTGAGATCGCTTCTATTAAAGACTTGACCTCGGCAGCAGTGAGGTGGCGCCATTCACCCGGAGGTAAAGATCTATCGACGATTGGACCAATTCGCACCCGAACGAGCCGAAGCACTGGATGCCCTACTTCTTCACACATTCTTCTAATCTGCCGATTTTTTCCTTCATGTATCACTATCCGCAATACACCCGACTGAACTTGGCTTACATCTGCCGGCGCAGTAACTTCGCCGTCCAAATCGACTCCTATTCTCAATCGATGTATGGCGCTCTCTCCAACCCCTAGCTCCGAAGACTCGACATGCACCAAGTATTCCTTCTCCACGCCATGGCTTGGATGAGTAATTCTGTTGGTCAGCTCACCATCGTTGGTAAGCAACAGCAAACCTTCCGAGTCGGCGTCGAGACGACCAACCGGATAAACACGTGGTTCACGGGGCACCAACTCAGTAACCGTTGCGCGGTTATGCGTATCCCGCGCAGTTGAAATCACTTCCGTTGGTTTGTTGAGCAAGTAATAAACGAAATCAGGTCTGACGCCTACTGGCGCGCCATCAATCGCAACTTGATCAACTTCAATATCAACCCGTCGCCCCAAGATTGCAACCACACCGTTAACCGTGACACGCCCATCTGCGATCAGATCTTCACAAACACGTCGGCTCCCCCAGCCTCGTTGGGCAAGAATCTTTTGAAGGCGCTCGCCTGTGCCCAAAGTTTCTTTTGGATCGGTGCCTCCCGGCACGGATTTGCTGACCATCAGATGTCAGAATCTGGCGCGACGTTGCTCGCTTCCGTCTGCGGAACTATACGCAAACCCATTTCCAGCGCTTCAACAACCGAAGCGTCTGGAACGAACTCGGAAATACCTGGCAGTTTGTCAATAGATGCAAGACCCAACTTTTCCAAAAACATTTGGGTTGTGCCGAACATGACTGCCTGACCTGGCCCGTCGTCACGCCCGACCTCCGTGATGTAGCCCCTTGCCTGAAGCGTGCGCATGACTGCATCTGGGTCGACGCCGCGAATGGCGGACACTTGACTTCGAGATATGGGCTGCTTGTAAGCAATGATCGCGAGTGTCTCAAGGGCAGCCGATGAGATTCGAACTTCTTGACTGTCTAGAACAAAGCGTTCAACGTACGAGGCAAGATCGGGATGGGATTGCAGACGAAAGCCGCCAGCAATCTTGACCAATTGAAAACCATGCCCTGCCTGCTCGTAGGCGGAAGCCAACTCCTCGCACAGACGCTCGATCACTTCAACTGGTTGCTCAAGCAACTGGGCGAGAAGCGAAGGATCAACTGGTTCCATAGCGACCATCAAGATGGCCTCAAGTGCGCGAACCGTATCTACCTCTACTGAACCCGAACTCTCGTCAAATTGCTGAGTTGACATCTCTTCCCCGTTCATCCCTCATAATTGTCGATAACCAGAGCCGATTCGAAACCACGATCGTCACCGGCCGTCCATACGATCGTGATGTCGCCGAATCGATCGGCCTGGTCAAGGTCTACTCGACCCTGCTTGTACAGCTCGAGAAGCGCAAGGAACCTGCAGACAACTTGGATTCGGTCGTCAATGCCATCGGTTAGATCGCGGAAAGATACCGAACCCAATGCAGGCAGCAAGTCCAAAAGTTCCATAAGCGCCTCGGCAACGCTCGCACGTATCGGGGCAACGTGAAAGAGATCGATACTTGTCGGCGCTTTTGGCGCGACGGCACGGAGGAATGCTCGATGCAAGCGCAGCGCATTAACGCCGTCCAACAAGTCGGGCATCAACTCTGCGAAACGCTCGTCAGGGCCAGCACGCCTAGGCACGCTCAAACCAGCCATCTCTGAGAGTTTGCTCATCACCGATGCGACATCTTTAAACGTCTTGCAATCCAGCAACCGGGCCAGAAGCAAATCACGTTCCTCCCACAGCGCCAGTTCATCATCGATATCGAGATCGTCACGACCTGGGAGCAATCGTCGGGTCTTCAGTTCGACGAGGGTTGCTGCAATGAGCAGAAATTCAGTTGCCACGTCCAAGTCGAGGATCTGCATCTTTTGAACTTCTGCCAAATAAGCCTCGACAATGCCCAGCAACGACACCTCGTGGATGTCGACTTCCTCTTTCAGGATCAAATGAAGTAACAGGTCAAAAGGGCCGTCAAAAACTGGTGTATTTACTTCGTAACCCATCGGCACGAGGCTACTTGAAAGAGCCCTTAGGTCAATTGTTTCCAGTAGCGTTAAGTCGTGGCTCGAGTGCTTTCCTGCATCCAACCGACAGGCCCTGTCCACCTCGGAAATTACCTCGGAGCTCTCGCCAATTGGGTGTCAGGGCAGAATAAAAATGACGTTTTTCACGGCATCGTCGACCTTCACGCTCTCACGGTCACGGATAAGCCCGGAGTAATCGGCGACCAAACGCTGCAACTCGCCGCCGTCTTGTTCGCAGTCGGGCTTGACCCAAAAGTTGCGACCGTCTTTGTTCAATCCCATATTCCAGCGCACAGCCAACTGGGCTGGATTATGGAGTGCACAGTCAGTTACGGCGAACTAAGCCGCATGACGCAGTTTAAAGACAAACAATCAAAACGCGAAGCAGACTTTGTTTCTGCAGGGCTGTTCACATACCCAGCACTACAGGCAGCAGACATCTTGTTGTATGACGCCGAAGAAGTACCTGTCGGCGATGATCAGAAACAGCATATTGAGATCACTCGAGATATAGCCATGCGCTTCAATCACCGTTTTGGTGAAACATTCGTCATTCCAAAAGCAGTCACTCCGCCTGTTGGTGCAAGAGTCATGGACTTGCAGAGTCCAACATCAAAGATGTCCAAGTCAACTGAAAGCGATGCGGGTTGCGTGTATTTACTAGACACCCCCGACGCAATTGTAAAGAAGTTCAAGCGAGCGGTAACAGACAGCGACAACGAAGTGATCTACGATCGCGAAAAGAAACCTGGTGTCAGTAATTTGCTCGACATCTTGAGTGCCGCCACCGGCACTACTCAACAAGCATTGGCCGATCAATACAGCCAATACGGAAAGTTGAAATCAGATTGCGGCGATGCCGTTGTCGCCATTCTTCAGCCGATACAGGCGAAGTATGCCGATTTGATGGCGGACCCAGCGCAACTAAACGAAATGCTTTCGCATGGCGCCCAGAGAGCCGAAACCATCGCAGAAAAAACGCTACAACGAGCTCATCAAGCTATAGGTATGACACCGAGAAGGTAATTGCTAAATGTTGTCTGCTGCAGTTAGCGCAGCAATCACTTGCGGATCACCAACGCCCTTCAGTAAAGAAATCATGACATCCGAGCTACCTATGGATTCAAGAAGTTCTATTCCGATTTCCTCGTGGCGGTGATATTGGGAGAATCGCCGAGTTCTTGGTCCGACAATCGTCGCAACTACACGGAGCAGCACACCCAACTGCGATCGCGATTTTCCGATGTCATGCAACAAAGCCGCAGCCTGAGCCTCCCTGCCAGCAGTCGGCATGAGCACATTAAGTCGATTCAGAACGACGATGGAATGACGCTGGTCTACGTTTTGGTACTTGCCCCATAGATCCATCTCTCTCGCCGAAAGAATCGAATGAACTTGAGTCAACTCAGCTCCGTTCAATCGTCTTGAAAAAATTGAAGAAAAGAACCTTCTGCACAGATGGGAGGCATGATTCGTCAACAAGTCAGTTGCCCAAATTCGCTCTCGGATGGGCGTTCTTGTACATGGCAAACAGAATCTCGTTGTCTACTTTCGTATACACCTGCGTAGTGCTGACGGAAGCGTGTCCAAGCAACTCCTGCACGATCCTCAAATCGGCGCCATGGACCAACATATGGGTGGCACACGAGTGGCGCAGAACGTGTGGAGACAGATCATCAGCCAGTCCGGCCAATCGCGCATACTTTCGAACGATTCCCCAGGCCGCCTGCCGAGACAGACGGGTGCCACGGGCTCCCAAAAAAACGGCATCTGCGAAATCCCGACGCGCCCACTGCTGGGGAACAAACATTCCTCGCCCCCCTGGCGACAACCACTCCTGCATGGCTAACGATGCATGGCTGCCAAACGGAACAATTCTTTCCTTGGAACCTTTACCAAAAAGCCGCACTAGTCCTGATTCCATGTCGATATCGCCAAGCGACAGCCCACACACTTCAGAAATACGTGCGCCCGTCGCGTACAGAAACTCAAGCAGAGCACGATCGCGGAGCGCGAAGGAGTCGACACCGCCAACGGAAGCCAACAGACGATCAATTTCCTCTTCCGAAAGTGCCTTTGGAATTCCACTAGGAACCTTTACACCGTCAACACCGGAAGCAGGATTGTCCATCCGGATCGACTCGTCCGACAGATATCGGTACAACATGCGAATCGCCGCAAACGAACGAGCGACACTTTTAGCTGCCTTTCCCGCATTCCTCTGGGAAAGAATGTACTGCTCAATGTCTTCTGATGTTGCAATCAAAACATCGTGCCCACGTGATGAAATGAAGCCTTCGTAAGATCTCAGGTCCCGTGCATAGGCGTCAAGTGTCCGCGGCGAACGACCTTGTTCCACACTTAACCAGTTGAGAAATCTCTCGCGGGGAGTTAACGCGTTCAAACCTACGAAAATTACGCTGTCGCGTCAGCCGACGATGATTCGTGACTTGGTGACTTACTTGCCTTTTCGGCACGATGCCGCAATGACGCACCGATCAGCTCTCTGAATAACGGGTGAGAACGATCTGGCCTGCTCTTAAATTCTGGGTGAGCCTGAGTGCCGACCCAAAATGGGTGGTCCTTCAATTCAATAAATTCAACCAACCGTTTGTCGGGCGATGTGCCGCTGCAAAGAAAACCTTCGGCCTCGAATCGTGCTCGGTAGTTGCTATTGAACTCGTACCGATGACGATGGCGCTCACTCACAACCGACTCGCCATACGCGTTGGCAACCTTGGTGCCTGGTTCCAACACTGCGTAATAAGCGCCCAATCGCATCGTGCCGCCCTTATCCGTAACGTCGCGTTGGTCGTTCATCAAGTCGATCACAGGGTTCTGCGTAGACAAATCAAACTCGGTGGAATTGGCATCAATGAGCCCAAGAACGTGGCGAGCAAATTCGATGGTCATCACCTGCATACCCAGACACAAGCCCAAACACGGGATGCGATTTTCGCGCGCGTACTCCGCGGCTCTGATCTTCCCCTCAACACCGCGCATGCCGAAGCCGCCGGGAATAACTATTCCATCAAGCGTGGCCAATCGATCGTCGGCCAAAAGCCCTTCGACCTCTTCTGCCTGAATCCAAACGATCTCCACTTTTGCGGCATGGTGAAAACCTGCGTGCTTCAGGCTCTCGACAACACTGAGATAAGCGTCCTGCAACTCGACATATTTCCCGATCAGACCGATGCGAACTGGCGCGGTGGAGGCTTCGACCCTGGCGACAACTTGGCGCCATGATGACAAATCAACTTCCGACTCTAGACGCAGCACATCGCAAATTCGAGTGTCTAAACCTTCATCGTGCAAGATGAGCGGAAGTTCATAAATATTCTTCACGTCAGCCGCGTTGATCACATTGCGATGATCGACGTCGCATTGGTTCGAGATTTTTCTCTTAAGCTGATCACTGATCGGCTCATCGCTGCGGCAGACAATTATGTCGGGCTGAATACCGCGTGAACGCAATTCTGTGACGCTGTGCTGAGTGGGCTTAGTCTTCTGCTCGCCGCTTGGCCCGATGAACGGAACAAGAGTGACATGCACGTAGCAGACGTTGTCGCGGCCGACTTCGTTGCGAAACTGACGAACCGCCTCCAAGAACGGAAGGATCTCGATGTCTCCTACAGTGCCGCCAATTTCTGTAATTACAACGTCAACATCTTCCGTGGCCAGACGCTGAATACGACGCTTGATTTCGTCGGTCACATGCGGAATTACTTGAACAGTCCTACCCAAGTAGTCGCCACGTCGCTCCGCCGCAAGAACGGCCTGATAAATACTGCCTGTTGTTGCGTTTGAGGAACGTGAAAGATTCTCATCGATGAACCGCTCGTAGTGCCCAAGATCCAAATCGGTTTCGCCACCATCATCAGTAACGAACACTTCGCCGTGTTCAAAGGGGTTCATTGTGCCCGGATCAACGTTGATGTACGGATCCAATTTCTGCATTGTCACACGAAGACCACGCATCTTGAGCAGACGACCGAGCGAAGAGGCAGTGAGACCTTTACCGAGAGATGATGCAACGCCACCTGTCACAAAAACGTGCTTTGGCATTACTTACTCCCGTCTGACCCAACAAAGTCTCCCGAGTGGAAACCATTCCTTGATGACGGAAGAAGAGCATACCCTGTCGACGACTAGCGGCGAGAACGTTTCACCGCCACCTCGGAACTGGCGGCTGCAAGCAGTTGCTTGGCATGCTCCAACGCGGCAGTCTCGGCCACCCCGCCCGACAGCATTCGGGCAATTTCCGAGATTCGAGCGTCCGCATTAAGCGGAAGGGCTTGGGCAAAAGTTTGTCGATCCTTGACCTGCTTCGACACTTGAATATGGCTGGTTGCAACCGCAGCAACCTGCGCCAAGTGGGTAACCACCAAAACCTGGTGCCGTTTGCCCAAATCGGACAAGGCTTGAGCAACGGCTACAGCGGCTTCTCCGCCGATACCTGCATCAACCTCATCGAAAACGAGCGAATGCGGACCTTCCGTCAAAACGAGTCGTAGAGCCAACATCGTCCGAGCCAATTCGCCGCCAGATGCAACCTTGGTGAGAGGAAGCGCCTCAGTGCCCGGGTTGGCAGCGAGCAAAAAGACGACACCGTCTCCAGCCGCATCACGCGAAACATCGCCCGAATCATTCGCAACATGGACGTCGAGCACTGCATGCGGCATGGCCAACTTACGTAGTCGTTGTTGCACAGACTTAGCAAGCATCGGTGCCGCCTTACGCCTAGCCTCACCTACCAGTTTCTCTTGCACTCGAAGTTCGGAAATAGCTTTACTGCGCTCGGCATCAAGAGCCAAAGCTCTTGCCTCATAACCTTCAAGTTCTTCCAACCGAATGGAAGACTCGGCGCCATATTGCATCACGTCGCTGAGTGTTTCACCATATTTACGGCGTAGATCAAGCAATAGCTGCCTTCGACCACGAACATCGTCGAGCCGCTTCGGATTGTCCTCGATGCCGTCTGCAGTGTCACGCAATTCGCCGGACACATCGTCGATGTCGCTTTGAATCGATTTCATTCGGGCAATTATTTCCGAAAATGCATCTCGATTACCCAGAAAGGCAATTGCCTTACCGAGCAAATCCGACACGCCGTCTTCATCACTCATGACGCCATGGCTACTCCACAGCGAATCCCGATAGTTGACAGCGTCAGACAACACGTCCTGCTCTTTGCCTAAGGCTTCGTCCTCTTGTGGGTCGGCTATGGCTGCGGCATTGATCTCATCGACTTGGAACCTCAACAAGTCAATCTCGCGCGCCCGAGCGCGTTCGTCACCGCCGAGTAACGCCAATGACGCATCGACCTCTGTAACGCGCGCCCGCGCGGAACGAAGGGGGCTCAAGTCAATTTGAGCGAAATGATCCAGCGCTTCGCGTTGAGCAGCAGCACCCAACAGGCTTTGATGTGCGTGTTGCCCGTGCATATCGAGCAACTCTTGGCCGAGTTCGGACAATTGAGCAACAGTGGCCAAGCGACCATTCACGTATGCGCGCGAACGACCGTCCAACGGAATGACTCGACACAGAATGGTCTCGTTATCGCCGACAACGAAGCGACCCTCCACACGGGCCTCTTGCGTTCCGTGACGAACGACTGTCGCATCGGCTCTACCACCAATGATCAAATTGATTGCCTCAACAAGCATCGTTTTCCCGGCGCCCGTTTCGCCTGTGAGCGCGATCACACCATCAGAAAAAACCAATTCGAGTCTCTCCACAATTCCGAGGTTTTCAATTCGCAATTCTGTGAGCATTAATCGTCACCCAAACCAAACTTGGCACGAACGATCTGGTGAAACTTTGGAGGCGAGAAGCGCAGAAAATGTGCGGAGCAAGTGTCTGGCGCGTACACCACTACGTCGTCGGCACTGAGGCTCGTTACTCGCCTTCCATCAATGGCCATATCAACTGGTCGGGTTCCCACAACCTTGATGTGTACAGACTCCTGCGGATCGAGCACGAGGGCCCTATCAAACAACATGTGGGGTGATACCGGCGTGATGACAAGTGCACGATGGCGAGGGGACACAACAGGCCCGCGCGCGCTCATTGAATAGGCGGTGCTCCCTGTTGGAGTTGAGACGATAAGGCCATCGGCCGAGTAGCGCGCGAAATCTTGATTGTTGATCACGAGATCGAGCCAGATGGTGTGGCCCGATTGCTGTTTCTCTAACACTGCTTCATTAAGTGCTCGCCACGCAGAAGATCCAGAACCATCGGCGCGATGCAGGGTGACATGCAGCATCATTCGCTGATCGATGATGAAATCAGTACCGATCGCGCCATCGGACCAAATTTGCATTGAACGAATGAAATCGGTGGGATCTAGTTCGGTGAGATAACCGAGTGTTCCTACATTGACGCCCAGGATTGGAACGGGTGCTCCGTCGAGCAAATGAACGGCTCTCAAAACCGTGCCATCTCCGCCAAGCGACACAACCAAGTCAGCATCCATCGCGTGTCGATCACTACCAACATCCTGCAATCCGTGCGCTAGCGCGTCACTGTGCGGCATCCAAACCATGTGATTCGACGTTTTCGCCCATCGCTGAAGAGCCCCAAGCAGCTCGGGTACTTCGGGACGCGTGTGATGGGCAATCACGAAAATGTTGCTCATCGCTGGGGCTCCATTGCACCAAAACTAGCCATTGGGTGTCACGTCCGCCGTACCAATATCCAAACACATCAAAAACTCGGTGTTCCCTTGCGCCCCCTTTATCGGCGATTCCACCACGCCTCGGACGCTGCAACCCAATGACGCGAATGCCGCGCCAACCTCTGACACCACCCGCTGGTGAATCTCCGAATCACGAATTATCCCGGCCCCCTTGTCCACCTCGAGACGCGTTGCCTCGAACTGAGGCTTGACTAACAGGATCATCTGGCCACCTGCCGCAACGCACGCCATCAATGCCTTTGCAACGACTTTTAAAGAAATAAAAGAGAGATCAACTACCACCAAATCAAAACGAGTTCGAAAAATGGACCCCAGACCGTGATTGTCCAACTGTGCGGCGTTCTCCAAATCTCTAATGTTCGTTTCGTCGCACACGACGACACGCTGGTCGCGGGCAATCGTTTGATGCATCTGACTTTTGCCAACATCGACTGCAACCACTCGGCCCACACCACGTTGTAGCAAACAATCTGTGAAGCCTCCTGTCGAGGCACCGGCATCGAGAACATTCCTCGAAGCAACGTCAATTTTGAAATGATCGAGAGCAAACTCAAGCTTTTCGCCGCCACGGGAAACAAAACGATCTGGGCGCTTAACCACTACTGCATCCGATGTTGCAACTAGATGTGCCGCCGATTGCGCAATGCTGCCATTCACCAGGACCACCCCACTATCGATCAACGAGGCGGCAACAGACTCATCGTCGGCAAGACCTTTCGAGACGAGAACCTTGATGACCGGAATGCGTCTGCCAGCCATCAGATCTGGGCATCGACAAGCATGCGAGCAAACGAGGCAAGATCCGGAACGACAAGGTGATCGTCATTACTAGAAGATGCGCTCGAAGCAACACCCGTTAACACTTGTGCAAATCTGCAGCCAACTTGTCGAGCGAACAATCCATCGGTCGAGGCCCTGTCGCCCACCATCCATGCCGATGAAAGATCTTCAACGCCAAGTCGTTGTCGAACTAGTTGCGCCATCGGTTCATGCGGCTTTCCGCCGATAGTTGGACGAACCCCACTCGCCTCGACGATCGACGCGAGTATTGAGCCACCACCAGGAATCAGACCATTGGGTGTTGGGTACGTTGCGTCATCGTTCGTTGCGATCAATCGAGCACCAGACCTCACGGCTCCCGCAAGCCTGAGCAGCCCCCAATAATCGAACGTGTTGTGATAACCGACAACCACGGCATCAATATCAATGTCGAGTTCTTTACCGCCATCGTCAGATCGGGCTGCAAGAGTGGCGCCTGATTCAACTATTGCCTCCATGACGCCGGGCCCTCCACCGAGCAACACACGGTCTTTCGGTGAAAGCAGCAGACCAGCAGCCTGCGACGACGTACATACTTCCCCCCTTGCGCTGACCCCAATCTTCTCCAATGCCTGTTCCTGATCGGCAACCGTCGAGAAGGAGTTATTGGTGACGAACAGGACCCGGTGGCCTGCTTCCCGCAACTGGGCAATGGCCTCGACCGAGCCAGCGATTGGTTGGTGCATCAGCCAAACGACACCATCTAAGTCACACAAAACGGGAGGCTTCGCTGGCACACTTCTATTGTGCCTCGTTTTGAACCTTTTCATGCGCTTCGCTTTGCTGACAATGGCAACTTGGGTGTCTATTGTGCGCCCCCTTACGACGTATTAAGCGACTACGACCGACAGCAATTGGCGGCGCAGTCAGCCCACAACATCGTTCACATCGACTTACCGATTGCCGATCCCCCATCGGATGCGTATGCGAATGCTTCGCATCTACTCCAATCGTGGAT
>CAZNBF010000013.1:3824-17809 GCA_964571325.1 uncultured Acidimicrobium sp. | reverse complement strand
GTGGAACTGGTGAGCGCAAAGGCAACACCGGCTACGCCACGATTCTTTAGCACCACATGAAACTAGTCGTTGATGCCAGCGGCTTTGTCTTTAGCCCGGTCACCTTTGATTACGGCGCGTGCAATACGCACGCCGATAAACACCATTGCGGCAAGCAGAACGCCAAACGTAACGAGTTGCATCGAACCACCGCGGTCGCCCGAGAGCACGGGTTCGGAACCACAACCTGGTTTCTGCAGAAGACCAACACACTGATTGACATTGTTTCCACCGAGTGGGTCGGGGATAGTGGTGTCGGTTCCGCTTGTCATACACCCATCGTTCCACCTCTTGGGCTCGATTGCCACCGCTCAACTACAGTCATTGGTCACCATGGCTAGCGCTTCACTACATACGCCACAGCCAACGGTGCTCGTGGTTGATTTCGGTGCGCAATATGCCCAATTGATTGCCCGGCGGGTGCGCGAAGCGCAGGTGTATTCCGAAATCGTTCCGCACCGCATTTCTGCCAGCGAGGTTCGAGCCCGCAAGCCAATCGCCATCATTTTGTCTGGCGGGCCAGCAAGCGTGCATGTCGAAGGTGCCCCGATTCTTGATCGTGAAATCTTTGAGTTGGGCATTCCGATTTTGGGCATTTGTTACGGCGCCCAGTTGATTGCCCAGCAGTTGGGCGGGGTCGTCGCCCGCGGCGGGCGCGGCGAATATGGCCGCACACAGTTGCAGCGCATCTCGGGGGCAGCATCGCAATTGCTGCACGAAGGAATTCCAGCCCAATTCAGTGTGTGGATGAGCCACTTCGATGCCGTGTCTGAATTGCCGAGTGGTTTCATTGCAACAGCCAGCACGCCAGAAGCGCCGATGGCAGTGATTGAAAACCCAACAAAGAAAATTTGGGGAGTGCAGTTTCATCCCGAGGTTGCACATTGTGAACACGGCCAAGACGTGCTTGAGCGGTTTTTGCACGACCTAGTTGGTGTGCCGCGCAACTGGACAATGTCGTCAATTGTCGAGGATCAGGTAGCTGCAATTCGCAAGCAAGTAGGAACCGATCGCGTGATCTGTGGTTTGTCGGGCGGGGTGGACTCTGCCGTTGCTGCAGCCCTCGTGCACAAGGCAGTCGGCAAGCAACTGACTTGTATATATGTAGACATCGGCCTGATGCGAAAAAACGAGAGCGAGCAAGTTGTCGAGACATTTCATCGCGTGATGGGGATAGAGCTGATCCATGTAGATGCCGGTGCGCGCTTTTTTGAAAAATTGCAGGGCGTGACAGAACCCGAAGCAAAACGTAAAGCCATTGGCGAACTGTTTGTGCGAATCTTTGAAGAACACACAGGCGGCCTTACCGACGCAAAGTTCCTTGTTCAGGGCACGCTGTACCCGGACGTGATTGAAAGCGGCGGGGTAGACGGCACCGCAAGCGTGATCAAGAGCCATCACAATGTTGGCGGTTTGCCCGACGATATGACGCTGCAACTGTGCGAACCGCTGCGGACGTTGTTTAAAGATGAGGTACGTAGAGTCGGAACCGAGCTTGGCCTGCCAGACGAAATTGTGTGGCGCCAACCGTTTCCTGGTCCAGGTTTGGGAGTGCGCATCATTGGCGAAGTAACACCAGACAAAGTGGCCATATTGCAAGAAGCCGATTTCATCGTGCGCGAAGAAGTTCGACTTGCTGGTTTAGAGCGCAGCATTTGGCAAGCGTTTGCGGTGCTTGCAGATATCCGATCGGTTGGCGTGATGGGCGATGAGCGAACGTATGGACGTCCAATCATCATTCGTGCAGTAACCAGCGAAGATGCAATGACGGCCGACTGGGCGCGGTTGCCATACGACTTGTTGGAAAAAATGTCGTCTCGAATAATTAATGAGGTGAAAGGAATTAACCGTGTGGTCTACGACATCACGTCGAAACCACCCGGAACTATCGAGTGGGAATAGCCCGTAGTTATAGGCGATTAGCCGCCTAACACCTGGCCGAATGGCTCGGTAGAATGAACAAATCATGATCCGTGACGCCGTTGGGCGTGTACGTCGAAGCGTGCCTGTATTGGCCGCCATCATCCTCTCCACCACGGTGGCTGTAGGCGTTATTGCCATGCCCGTGCAGGCAACGGGCGGTTCGGCAGATGAGCAGCGTCGTGTTAACGAGATCATCAACGAACTGGATCGGCTTGGCGCACAAATTGATGCGTTGGGCGAGGACTATGCGCTCGCGGTAAACGCGCAAGAAGACTTGGCAGTGGAGATTGCATCGACCGAGGCGCGCATCGCAGAAAAAGAAAAAGAATTGGTAGCAATGCAAGGAGACTTGCAAGCAGCAGCGTTGAAGTCATTTGTGCGCGGAGGTTTCTCGAGCACGCTGTCCAACATTTTGGGGTCCACCAGCTCGATTGGCGATTCGGTTCGCAAGAAATATCTCACCTCTGCAGCGTTGAATACGGGCGCGGGCAATACCGATGCATTGCAGGGAATCATTGATGACCTTGCTAAGGAACGAGCAACACTTGAGAAGCAACGCAAAAAAGCAGAGAGTGCAGCCGACTATGCGGTGGCTCGTTTAAATGCGGCAGAGTCGTTGGCAAGCACATACGAGGCAATGCAGTCGGCAGCAGAGCGAGAACTTGGTTCGGCCTTGCGTAGCGAGCGGCAGCGCCGAGAATCGGCGGCACTTGAGGCCGCGCAGGCAGAGGCAGCAAAATTTAAGGGCTCGAAATATGCAAACGTTGCACCGCCATCTTCAAAAGCAGGTGTTGCAATTAAGGCCGCAATTGGCCAGTTGGGTGTGCGCTATGTGTTCGGCGCCAAGTCGCCAGGCAATGCGTTCGACTGCTCTGGCCTAACTTCGTATGCATGGGGCGTTGCCGGCGTAGGCATTCCGCGTACTTCGCGCACGCAATACGCGGGGCTCACCCGAATTCCTACTGCCGCAATTCAGCCGGGCGACCTTGTCTTTAGCGGGTACCCAATTCACCACGTTGGTATGTACGTGGGCAACGGGCAGATGGTGCATGCGCCTCGAACAGGCGATGTTGTAAAGATCAGTGCAGTGTCGTGGTCGCGTGTCGTTGGGGTTGCTCGACCGAAGTAAGTTTTAACCATGTCAAAGGTTGTCGAGTTAACCGGTTGGAAGAGCGGCTCGTTTACTGCTGCTGGAATATCGCACGCTACGTACCGCAAGGGAAGTGGCCCGGCAGTGATTGTTGTTCACGAGATCCCCGGAATTACACCTGCAGTTTTGCAATTTGCAGAACGCGTTGTTAGTTCTGGCTTCACTGTGGTGATGCCGTTGTTGGTTGGCGAAGTTGGTCGTGCCCCAAGCGGAAAGTACGGCGCTTCGTCCATGAGCAAGATCTGTGTGTCACGAGAGTTCACCACCATGGCCATGCGCCAAACTTCGCCAGTCATTGCATGGTTGCGTGCGTTGGCTAAATCGATGCACGCCGAGGTTGGCGGCGTTGGTGTTGGCGCAATTGGTATGTGCTTTAGTGGCGGCTTTGCGCTTGGAATGATGGTGGACGACATCATGGTTGCTCCGGTGCTGTCGCAGCCAAGCATGCCTTTTGCACTTGGCAAAGCACGCGCAGCCGATCTCAACTTGAGCCCAGATGACGAACTGATCGTGAAGCAGCGGGCCGAAGCGGGCTGTCAGGTGCTTGGGCTTCGTTTCACTGGCGACAAGCTTGTTGGCACTCGTTTCGACTCGTTGCGCAAATTGTTGGGTGATGCATTTGTCGCTGTTGAATTTGCGTCGTCAACCAAAGCCGATCACTCGGTATTGACGGAACAAATTCAAGAAGACGGTGTGGTTCGGGTGCTTGATTTCTTGCGCCAAAAATTGCTGCAGAGTTAATCAGTCGATTTCGATGACAAATCGCGGGTCGCGAAAACTCTTCAACGATTTCAGTGCCCCGGTTGGCGAAGTGCAGGTTGTCAAAATATGGCGAGCCAATCGGCCTTTGGCTGCCTTCGCATCGTGGCCGCCCGCCTTGCCTGTTTTTTCGTTGAGACCAACCACGAAGTAGTTGGCAATCTTTTCGGTGTCGGCAGTGAATGCTGCACGATGTTCGTTCGGGAGAAGGTCGATCACGGTGGAACCGGCAAAGGCTTTATTCAACACTGCCGAAAGGTGATCGTGCCAGTAGCGCGAGACCAGACCCATGGGGGCCATGCGCGCACCCATTTTTAAGCGATAGTCGGGTGTTGGGTCGTCTGCACGAACGGCGCCAAGCAAACCCGAAATAACCACGATGCTGCGCAGGGCGCGAGTGCGTTGCGGGGCGGTGAGCGTCGAGAGATCGAGGTGATCCCAGACCACACCCGTGTAGCGCTCGAACGCGGGTAGTGATGGCGCGCCTTTGAGATGCGCATTGGCCGCACGAGCCCGCGCAAGGTGCACGCCTTTCACGCCAAGAAGTTTTTCGTCGCCGCCTTTTAGTGTTGCTAAACGTTGTGCAAGTTCGCTGCGTTGTGCGGAAAGTTGTTTTCCAAATGTTCCAGACGATTCACGCCACGGCTTTGTTGCTAGGCCGCCCTCAGCCTTGCCTTCAGAAGGGGGGAGCAATATAAAGAGGGATGCCACGACCCAAAAGTCTGCCCCACCCACGAGTAACATTTGGGCATGGCAACGGTAAAACCAGCACAAAATTGGCAGACAGACTGGGACCACGCCGATCCCGCGTACAACCAACAAGCGCACCAAATTTGGGACGACCTCCGTGAGACATGCCCCGTCGCACACACCGATCGATATGGCGGCGCATGGTTGCCCGTTCGTCACGAAGACATTTCTGCAATCGCACGCGATACCGATCATTTCTCTTCCGAAGGTGCGGTGTTGTCGAACAAGCCGCCACGCGAAGAATGGATCTCGACTGCACCAATTGGCGGCGCTCCACCCATTACTTCCGACCCACCATTTCACGCCGATGCAAGGCGTTTGTTGTTGCCAGCATTCAGCCCGCAAGTTATTGCCGAGTGGGAGCCAGAAATTCGACGCTTGTGCAACGAACTCATCGACAATCTTGAAGGCCTTGATGTGGTCGACGCTGCGGTGCAGTACGCACAAAACATTCCGGTCTATGTCATTGCCCGCATGCTTGGGCTTCCGCTTGAAGACAGCGACTATTTCCGCGACACCGTTCATTTGGTGCTCGAGGAAATTGGTGCCGAGTTCGGCGACCGTCGCGCCGGCTTCGAAAAACTCGATGCATATTTGGCGAAGCATGTACAAGACCACATCGAAAACCCGAAAGACGATCTCATTGGGTTCTTGCTTAACGCAAAGATTTACGATCAACCGTTGTCGCCAGAACACGTTGTTGGCACCATCATTTTGCTCATGGTCGCGGGCATCGACACCACATGGAGCTCGATCGGTTCGTCCATCTGGCACTTGGCGCATCACCCATCCGACTTGGCCCGCATGGTTGCCGAGCCCGAGTTGTTGCCAACTGCAATTGAAGAGTTGTTGCGCGCATACGCGCCTGTAACCATGGCTCGCATCGTCAGTCAAGATGCAGAAATCGGTGGCTGCCCAGTGAAACAAGGCGACTCCGTTCTGCTTCCATTCCCCGCAGCCAACCGCGACCCAGACGTGTTCGAAAACGCCGACACCGTGATCATCGACCGCGAGGTCAACAGGCACGTTGCATTTGGCTTGGGCATTCATCGTTGCCTTGGTTCCAACCTTGCACGCCTCGAACTTCGAGTTGCCGTTGAAGTGTTCATCAACCGATTTCCCAAGTTTGAATTAGCCGACCCGAGCGCAGTCACCTGGAGCCTCGGTCAGGTACGCGGGCCACGCAAGTTGCCCGTACGAATTATGCAACGCTCGTAATCAGTGTCGCATTCTCAACCCCCAACAGCCATAGATCTGGCTGCACTTAACCCAGACCAACGTGATGCAGTAGTGCATCCAAGTGGGCCGTTGTTGGTTGTTGCCGGCGCGGGCTCTGGCAAAACTCGGGTTTTGACGCAGCGCATTGCGCACCTCATTGCGCAGGGCACGCACCCAATGAATATTTTGGCGATCACCTTTACCAATAAGGCCGCTCAAGAAATGCGTGAACGTGTTGAGGCGCTTGTTGGTCCGGTTGCCAAACAAATGTGGGTCAGCACGTTTCACGCAGCGTGCGTTCGTATCCTGCGTGCCCAAGCCGAACACATTGGCTATCCAAAAACATTCTCGATTTACGATCAGTCCGACTCGCAGCGCCTGGTGGGCTACTGCATCCGCGACCTCGGCCTCGACCCAAAGCGTTACACGGCGCGTGGTGTGCAGGCGCGCATAAGTTTGTGGAAAAACGAGTTGGTTATTCCGCACGATGCTGCATCCAAGGTTGACAACTCGATTGATGCAAAGTATGTCGATGTCTATCGCGAATATCAGAAGCGCCTAGAGCGCAACGGGGCAATGGATTTCGACGACTTGCTCACCAATACCGTGCGCTTGCTTCGCCAGCACCCAGAGGTGCTTCGCTCATACCAGGAACGCTTTAAACATATTTTGATCGACGAATACCAGGACACCAACATGGCGCAAAACGCCATTGTCTTGATGCTTGGTGCACTTCACCACAATGTGTGCGTTGTGGGTGACACCGACCAAAGCGTGTACCGATTTCGCGGTGCCGACTTCCGCAACATTCTGGAGTTTGAAACGGCGTTTCCCGAAGTGACAACAGTGGTTCTGGCTCAGAACTACCGCAGTACCCAGACCATCTTGGACGCGGCCAACGCTGTGATTACCAACAATGTCGAGCGAAAGCCCAAAGAGTTGTGGACGGATTTGGGTAAGGGCGAAAAGATTGTTCGGTACTACGCCGACAACGAACACGACGAGGGGCGTTGGGTTGTCTCGCAGTTAAAGCAGCAGCACGACAGTGGCCATCGAATGTGGAATGAACTTGCCATTTTTTATCGCACTAATGCGCAGAGCCGGGTGATGGAAGAGGCGCTCATTTACGCGGGCGTTCCGTACAAAGTAATTGGCGGCACCAAGTTCTACGACCGGCGCGAAGTAAAAGACGCGCTCGCATATTTGCGCTTGGCTGCAAACCCGCTAGATGAGGTGAGCATTAAGCGCGTGCTCAACGTGCCCAAGCGCGGCATTGGCGATACATCGGTAGGCAAGATCGATGCATTCGCTCACGAGACGGGTGTTTCGTTTGCTGTGGCGCTTCGTCAAGCTGCCGCAGCAGGCGTGGGTGCGGCGGCGCAAAAAGGAATCAACGCTTTCAACTCGTTGATTGACGAATGTCAGTCGATGCTTGCGGATGGCCCGGCCAATGTGTTGCGCCACGCGCTCGAATCCAGCGGTTACTTGCGCGAACTTACGGCAGAAAACACAGTCGAGTCGGCAGGGCGCGAAGAAAACGTGCTCGAACTGATTGGCGTTGCGAACGAATTCACGCAGATCGACGAATTTCTGGAACAAGTTGCACTTGTTGCCGACACAGACAAACTGGATTCCAACAACCATGTCACGCTGATGACTCTGCACTCGGCAAAAGGCCTGGAATATCCCGTGGTGTTCATCGTGGGCGTTGAAGAGGGCATCTTCCCGCACAACCGAGCGCTGACCGACAATGTGGAGTTAGAAGAGGAGCGCAGGCTTGCATACGTGGGTATTACGCGCGCAAAGGAGCAGCTGGTCTTAAGCCATGCATGGAGCCGCAGTTTGTTTGGCAACACCCAGTACAACCCACCTTCGCGCTTTCTCGACGAGATTCCCGAAGAACTGATTCAGCGCGAAGGAAGTTTTGACTCTGGCGCAGATGCCGAGCGGTATAGCTATCGATCACGTGAAGATCGTGGCTACGCACCGACACAGAGGCTCAATCGCCATAACACCTCGGTCGCTCCTGTTTCGCAAAGTGTCGCGCAATCTCTCAATCACGACTTTGCAATTGGCGACGACATCGAGCATCCAACATTCGGCGAAGGAATCATCATTGATATTCGCGGCCAGGGCGAAAAAGCCGAAGCATCAATTAGGTTCCGCTTGGTGGGAACAAAACATCTTTCGTTGGCGTGGGCTCCACTCAAAAAAATGAAGCAGTAAATTTACGGCGTTGGCGTGCCGCGTAAATCAATGAGCAGGGTGGTTTTGTTCTCGACAATTGGTCGCACATCGAGCGGCGCCTGCAATTGATCAACCTGCAGCGTTCGGCCGGTGCAATCGGTGAACGTGTGAGTTTTTTCGATTTGCGTTACTAAACAATCCACTGTTTTGTCGGCGGGATAGGCGTAGTACACCTGCCACCCTTTGGCATCGTCAGTTCCGTTGTGTTCAATAATTATCGAGCGCTTTCCACTGGCATCGCGAAGATCGGGGAACAGCACGGGGCCATTTTCGCGAATAGATTCGGCAATGTCCGAAACGTTGCCGACCACGAATGTTCGGTTGCCCGCATCGACCGAGACCTCTGCGCGATCTGTGGCAAATGTCGCCATGATCCAGGTGATTCCGCCGAGGGCCGCGAAAAAGGCGATACCAGCCAGAATCGGCACGGTTGCTCGTGCAAGCGGTGAGCGCAAGGTGGGTAATGCCATCCCGTAAGTGTGGCCCAGATTTACCACGACGCGGGCCAATTGGCGGGTTGGTATCGGTCACGCTCGAGGGCGTAAGGTTATGTACTCGTGAAGCGTCCTTACCGAGTTGTCGTGGCCAAGCCTGGCCTGGATGGGCATGATCGTGGCGCCAAAACCATTACTCGCGCGCTTCGCGACCATGGTTTTGAAGTGATTTATACCGGCCTTCATCAGTTGCCAGAGCAAATTGCCGAGACAGCGCTGCAAGAAGACGTTGACGCAGTTGGCCTTTCGCTGCTGTCGGGTGCGCACCTCACGTTGTTCCCGCGGGTGATGGAAGAGCTGCGCTCGCGCGAACTGGGCGACGTGTTGGTGTTTGGTGGTGGCGTTATTCCCGATGCCGACGCGCGAGAACTGCGCGCACAGGGAGTGGGCGAAATTTTTGGCCCCGGTTCTTCATTAAAAGACATCGCAACGTGGCTCGAGCAAGCACTCGACGCTCGCGAACAATAAAGAAAGAAGTCTCATGGATTTATTCGAATATCAAGGCAAACAGTATTTTGCCAAATTCAACATTCCAGTTTCGGCGGGCGGTGTTGCTGTCACTGTTGACGAAGCAGTGCGTGAGGCAGAGTCAGCCAAGTATCCGGTGGTTGTAAAGGCGCAAGTACAAGTTGGTGGCCGCGGCAAGGCTGGCGGTATCAAGCTGGCCAACAACGCAGACGAAGTTCGCTTACATGCAGGAAACATTTTGGGCATGGATATCAAGGGCCATGTTGTGAAGCGCGTCTGGATTGAACACGCATCCGACATTGCCGAGGAGTATTACGCATCGTTCACGCTTGACCGTGCGGCCAAACAACACCTCTTGATGTTGTCGGCGCAAGGTGGAGTCGAGATTGAAGAAGTTGCAGCAAAAGATCCAACCGCGATCATCAAACTGCACATCAACCCAATCGAGGGTTTGTCGCCTGCCACTGCTCGTCAGGCCACGGTCGATGCAAAGATTCCGGCAAAGGCAGTAGATGGCGTGTCCGACATGTTGGTGAAGTTGTACGAATGCTTTACCAAGGGTGACTGCGACTTGGCAGAGATCAACCCGCTTATTTTGAAGCCAACAGGCGAGGTGCACGCGCTGGATGCAAAAGTAAGTTTGGACGTCAACGCTTCCTTCCGCCATCCGGAATGGGAAGAGTATGCAGCAACGGAAGAATTAGACGATCGCGAAAAATTGGCTCGCGAGAAGAACTTGCAGTACATCGGCCTCGACGGAACAGTCGGAATTATCGCCAATGGTGCTGGCCTGGCAATGAGCACGCTCGACGTGGTTAATCAAGTTGGCGGCTCGGCTGCCAACTTCCTTGATATCGGCGGCGGCGCTAACGCCGAGATGATGACGGCGGCACTTGAAGTAATCAACTCGGATGCCAAGGTGAAGAGCATCTTTATCAATATCTTCGGCGGTATTACCCGGGGCGAAGAAGTTGCAAAGGGCATTGTTGAGGCAGTGAAGCGTGTTGCGCTTCGCGCCCCAATTGTTATTCGCCTTGATGGCACTAATGCTGAAGAGGGCCGCAAGATTCTGGCGGAAGCCGGAATCCCCGAATCGCAGCTAACTAGTCGACCCACCATGATCGAGGCAGCTCGCGCCGCCGTCGAGATGGCCAAGTAGGAGCAGATCATGGCAATTTTCGTAGATCAAAACACCAAGGTGATCGTGCAAGGGCTCACTGGTGGGCAAGGTCGTTATCACGGCCTGCGCAACAAGGCATACGGCACCCAAGTGGTGGGCGGCGTTACTCCAGGTAAGGCCGGACAAGATGTAGAAGGTATTCCAGTGTTCGACACCGTTGCCGATGCGGTTGCTGCAACAGGTGCAACGGCATCGTTTATTGCGGTGCCACCGAAAGCTGCGCCAGCAGCAATTCTTGAAGCGGCCCGAGCAGGCATTGGTTTCGTTGTGTGCATCACCGAGGGTGTTCCCGCGCAAGATGAAGCGCGTGTGTTTGCAACATTGCAGCGCGACTACCCAGCAACACGATTGCTTGGCCCAAACTGTCCAGGAATTATTAGCCCAGGCAAATGCAACATCGGAATTACTGCCGGCGAGATTGCACAAGTACCAACCGCGGCGGGGCCAAACGTTGGCATCGTTTCACGATCGGGAACGCTTACATATCAGGCGTTGTACGAACTGAAGCAACAGGGCATAGGCGTCAGCACATGCGTTGGCATTGGTGGCGACCCAGTGCCGGGTACTTCATTCGTTGATTGCTTGGCGCAGTTTCAAGCCGACCCAGAAACACACGCCATCATCATGATCGGTGAAATTGGTGGATCGGCCGAAGAAGAAGCCGCCGAGTTCATTACTCACCACGTGACGAAGCCAATGAGCGCGTACATTGCGGGCGTTACCGCGCCAGCGGGCAAGAAGATGGGCCATGCTGGGGCCATCGTGTCCGGAGGCAAAGGTACTGCGCAGGGCAAGATGGATGCATTGCGAGCAGCCGGAGTTCAGATTGGTCTCAACCCAACAGAAGCCGGCGCGCTGATGGCGGAGATCGTCAAAACCCTTCGCTAAATCTGTGATGAATCGCCCCCAACAGTCCATCGCTTATTTGCCCGGGCTCGATGGGCTTCGCGCAATTGCCGTATTGGCCGTTGTTGTTTATCACGCCAATAAAAACTGGCTCAGTGGCGGTTTTCTTGGCGTCGAAGTTTTCTTTGTTATCAGTGGTTACTTGATCACGCTGCTGCTGCTCACAGAGTCGAGGCAAACAGGAACAATTAGTTTTGGTGCCTTCTGGACACGACGCGCACGCAGATTGCTTCCTGCGCTTTGGATGTTGCTCACCGTTACCACGGTGTATTTCTCGCTTTTTGAACGTGCCGAACTTGGGCGGTTGCGCGGTGACGTCATTGCAGCATTCATTTATGGTTTCAACTGGTTCAAGATTTGGGCGCAGTCTTCGTATTTCGATGGCACCGCGCTCGACCCGCTAAGGCACCTGTGGTCGCTTGCAGTGGAGGAGCAGTTTTATCTGGTGTGGCCGCTGTTGATTGCGGCAGTGCTTCGCCTTGCTGGTAAGCGGACAGCCAAACTCGGGGCAATTTTCCTTGGTATTTCTGTACTTGTAGCCGTGTACGTCGCGACAAGTTACGCACCAGGGGTGCGCGGAACGGTAATCGAAACGCCCGAGCATTACATCTCGCTCTTTGGCCACGCAGTAGCGCGCATCGACTTTCTCTTTTTAGGAACGATTGGTCGCTCGGGTGGACTATTCGTCGGTGCTGCGCTGGCGTTTGTCTACCAGCCAGCCATGTTTGATTCCACGCACCCAAGTAGCGATCGCCGTTTCATCGACGTCATTGGTTTCGCCGGTTTGGCGGGCGTTGCGTTATTGATGTGGCGTTTTCACGATGTGGTGGAAGTTCCTGGCACCGGAGCAATTCGCGGCTACGACCCGCTATTTCAAGGTGGGTTCTTCTTGGTGGGGTTGGCGGCTGTTGCAACGATCACCGCGGCGGTGCATCCACACACCTTCATCGGCAAACGGCTGTTAGGCAACCCGCTATTTGTTTACTTCGGTCGGCGATCGTATGGCCTCTATCTCTATCACTGGCCTGTCTTTCAGATTCATCGGAAAGTTGCCAGCAATTATCTCTCGGTGATGGAGTTCGTTGTTCTGTTTGCGATCACGCTGATCATCACCGAAGTTTCGTATCGATTCATCGAAATGCCAGTTCGTACTGGCGCGTTCGGCGAATGGGTGCGCACGCTGCGTTCGCCTCGTAACGATGCCGACCGAGAGCGCAAGCGCCAAGTGGTGGCTGGCTTGGTCGTTGCGGCGGTTATCCCAGTGTTTGCCTTTGGCAGCCTCGCATTTGGTACTGGTGAGGGAAAGATTGCGGAAAGCATCAAAGAGAACGAAGACGTCGTCGAAAATTTGCTTGGAACAACAGTTCCGGGCCAGACATCAATACCGGGCACTGCAACCACCACGCTTGACGGACAAATCATTCCGATTCTTGCCATTGGCGACTCAGTCATGCTCGGCGCGGCAGACATTCTCACCGACCGCGGCATCACGGTTGATGCGCTGAAGAGCCGATCATTTCGTCAAGCACTTGAGATTTCAAATTATGTGAAATCGATTAATCGATTGGGTGAGTTCGTCATCATCCACCTGGGCACCAACAACTATGTCGACCAAGAAACGCTGGACGAAATAATGGTTCCACTCGCAGACGTTGATTTGGTGCTGTTCCTGACGGCGCACGTGCCAAGCAAGCCATGGCAGGACCCAAATAACGAACTGGTGAGGGCAATGCCCGACAAGTACGGAAATGTCAAGGTTTTGGACTGGTACACGTACGCGCAAGAGCACCCCGAATTCTTGTACGGCGACAAAATTCACCTCAACGAAGAGGGTCAGAAGATATATGCGGATCTCATCATGCAAGCAGTAGGGAAGTAAGGTTTCGTCTATGAAAACACCAGTACGTGTCGCAATAACAGGCGCTGCCGGCCAAATTGGCTACAGCCTTCTTTTTCGTATCGCTTCAGGCGCAATGCTCGGGCCCGATACGCCCGTGATTTTGCAGTTGCTTGAAGTGACGCCAGCGCTCGGTGCGCTTGGTGGCGTAAAGATGGAATTGGACGACTGCGCATTTTCTCCACTGGTCGATGTCATTACAACCGACGACGCCAACGTGGCGTTCGGCGATGCCGACATTGCATTGTTGGTCGGTGCAATGCCACGCAAAGATGGCATGGAGCGCTCCGATCTGTTGTCGGCAAACGGTGGCATCTTCAAGCCACAGGGTGCAGCGATTAGCGCAAACGCAAAAAAGAACATCAAAGTTCTTGTAGTTGGAAACCCTGCTAACACCAACTCGCTCATTGCAATGCACAACGCACCCAACACCGACCCGCGTCAGTTCACCGCAATGACACGTCTCGACCACAACCGTGCAATTAGTCAGTTGGCGCAACGCGTGAATAAGCCAGTCACTTCAATTAAGAAGATGACCATCTGGGGTAATCACTCCACAACGCAGTACCCCGACTTGTTCCATTGCGAAGTAGACGGAAAAAATGCTGCGCAGTTGGTGAACGATCAGTCGTGGATTGAAGAGACGTACATCCCCACAGTTGCCAAGCGTGGCGCAGCCGTCATCAAGGCTCGCGGATCTTCGTCGGCTGCAAGCGCCGCGAACGCCGCAATTGATCATGTGCGCAACTGGGTGCTTGGCACGCCGGCTGGCGATTGGGTCTCCATGTCGGTGCCGTCCGACGGCAGCTACGGAGTGCCAGAAGGCCTCATCTCGTCATTTCCGTGCACATGCGCCAACGGCGATTACTCAATCGTGCAGGGCCTTGATATCGATGCGTTTAGCCGCGCACGAATTGATGCTTCGGTTGCAGAGTTGCTCGAAGAGCGCGACGC
>CAZNBF010000013.1:0-3724 GCA_964571325.1 uncultured Acidimicrobium sp. | reverse complement strand
TCGGCTGCCGGGTAGTCGACATGATCGCGCGGGTATGTAACGGGGATTTTTGAAAATGGAAATACATAGCGAGGTGGCGAAGCAGCTTCGTCGGCGCTGGCATGCGTAGGAACGGCCAACACTGCCGCCATCACGACAATTCGCAGCACGAGGCGCATTGGGCGATAGTAGTGGGAGTGTTACGGTGTTGCGCGATGAAACGACAGATGTGGATCGATACCGATACGGCAAGCGATGATGCAGTTGCACTGATAATTGCCCTGCGACACCCCGATATTGAGGTGAGGGGTATCAGCGTGGTTGCGGGCAATGTCCCCCTAGAAATGGGCGTGCAAAACGCCCTGTACACGGCCGAACTGTGTGCAAGCACAGTGCCCATCTATGTTGGTGCGGCCCAACCATTGGTGCGCACGTTAGACACGGCGCAGTTTGTGCACGGAGTGGACGGCATGGGCGACATTGGCTTGCCATTGTTTGGCAGGGTGCCAACGCCGGGCGACGCCATCGATGAAATTATTTCAGCGGCGCATCGGCACGCACACGAACTAGAGCTTGTAACGCTTGGGCCACTTACCAACATTGCCCTTGCACTGCGCAAAGACCCGACCATTGCAACGCTTATCAAGCGTTGTGTGGTGATGGGCGCTGTTGCCGACCATATTGGCAATGTCACACAAGTTGCCGAGTTCAATATGTGGGTCGACCCAGAGTCGGTAGACATCGTCTTGCAGTCGGGAATGAAGTTGGAGTTCGTTGGGTGGGACATCTCGCGAACAGAGGCGGTCATCACTCCCAAAGAGGCCGCCGCAATTCGCGCACTTGGCACCGATCGCGCACAATTTGCTGTCGACATTCAGCGCGTGCTCGAACGGTTTTGTGCAGAAGAAACACACCTTGCTGGTTTCGACTTACCCGACCCAATAGCAATCGCGTATGCCATTAATGAAAAGATTGCCACCGAAACACAAGATTGGTTTCTTGCAGTAGAGACTCAGTCGCATCTCACTAGGGGAATGGTGGTGATGGATACGCTCGGCGTGATGCATGAGGCAGCAAACGCGCGCGTAGTGACCAAAGCCAGCCATGAAGTATTCATGACCATGCTGATGGAGGCATTGGGTTCGTGAGCGCATCTCCATTGAGCGATGCATTCGTCGAACTTGCAGTATCTACGCGCAACGGGCACGACGAGTCGGTGCATTACGGAGCGGTGGTGGCGCTTGAGCCAGATGGTTCGGTTGCCTTTGCGTTAGGTGATGCGGGGGCTGTTGTGTTTCCACGTTCGTCGACTAAACCAATTCAGGCAACCGCCATGGTTGCAAGCGGGTTGTCCTTGCCGCCCAAATTACTGGCACTGGTTTGTGCAAGCCACGACGGCAGGGCCGAGCATCTTTCAACCGCCAAAGAAATTTTGGCAACGGCGGGCCTTACCGAAAGTGCGCTTGGCAACACGGCCGATTATCCGCTCGACCCAGACGCGCAGGAGGCGGCTATTCGAGCGGGTGGGGCAAAGACTGCGTTGCAGATGAATTGCTCCGGTAAGCACTCTGGGATGTTGGCAACATGTGTGCACAACGGTTGGGACTTAGAGAGTTATTTGCACGTGGAGCATCCGTTGCAGCAACGAATTACCGAAATGGTTCCGCAGCTTGCGGGCGAGGAGGCATCCTTCATCGGCGTGGATGGCTGTGGCGCCCCCGCGCACGCGCTCTCGCTCACTGGATTGGCGCGAGCATTCCGAAGTGTCGCTCTCGCGCCGGCCTCTAGCGCTGCAGGCCAAGTGGCTGCGGCAATTAGGCAACATCCGGAGATGCTCGGCGGCCCAACCCGCGACATCACGTTGCTCATTCAAGGCGTGCCTGGGCTGTTGGGCAAGGACGGGGCCGAGGGAGTTTTTGCTATTGCGTTGCCGGACGGGCGGGCAATCGCGTTAAAGATTTCTGATGGCGCTAACCGTGCTCGGCCGCCAGTGATGAAGTTTGCACTGCAAGCACTTGGCGTCGACGTGAGCGCAGTAGATCCGCGCGCATTCGACTCTGTAATTTTTGGCCACGGTAAGCCCGTTGGCAGCGTGCGCGTTACCGCGACGCTGTAACTATTTAGCCCTCGTAGTACGAGTCGGCGACGCTGAGCGCTTCGTCGAGAATGGCAATACCTTCGCGCAATTCGTCGGCCGACGCATTGCACGGTGGTGCAACATGCGTACGGTTGAAGTGCACGAATGGCCAGAGGCCCTTGGCTTTGCAAGCATTTGCAAAATCAACCATTGGCTTCGCATCTGCTCCGCCGGCGTTGAATGGCACGAGTGGCTTGCGAGTTTCGCGGTTGCGAACCAACTCGATTGCCCAGAACACGCCGAGGCCGCGAACGTCGCCAATTGATGGATGCTTCGCTTTCAGTTTTTCAAGCTCGGGGCCGATGACATCGGTTCCCAGGCTGCGTGCATTTTCAACAATCTTCTCTTCTTTGAAGATATTGATTGACGCAACTGCTGCAGCACATGCAAGCGGGTGTCCGCTGTAGGTGAGGCCGCCAGGGTACACACGGTCTTTGAACGAGTCGGCAATCTTTTGGCTGATGACCACGCCACCAAGAGGTACGTATCCGGAGTTGACGCCTTTCGCGAAGCAGATCAAGTCTGGGGCTACATCCCACTTGTTGACTGCAAACCACTCGCCGCAACGGCCGAAGCCGGCCATTACTTCGTCACACATCATGACGATGCCGTAGCGATCGCAAATTTCACGCACGCCCTTGAGGTAGCCGTCTGGTGGAACCAAAATGCCGTTTGTGCCGACAACAGATTCGAGGCCGATCATTGCAACTGTGTGCGGGCCTTCAACCATCAATACGTCTTCGAGATGCTGCAGCGCACGTTGGCATTCTTCTTGTGCGTTAGAGGAATGGAATGCAGAACGGTATGGGTATGGTCCCCAGAATTTCACTGCGCCCGATGCGCCAGTTTCGTTTGGCCAACGGCGTGGGTCGCCAGTAAGTGCAATCGCGCCAGCGGTCGAACCGTGGTACGAGCGGTACATGGTCAAAATCTTGTGTCGACCGGTATGAAGCTTGCTCATTCGCACGGCATTTTCTGCTGCTTCGGCTCCACCGTTGGTGAAGAACACCATGTTCAAGTCGCCTGGGGCTAATTCAGTAATCAAGCGAGCTGCTTCGCTACGCGCGTCGTTCGCAAATGCTGGCGCAACGGTGCACAACTTTCCTGCCTGCTCCTGGATCGCTGCAATCAATTTTGGGTGCTGATGGCCGATGTTGAGGTTGACCAATTGGCTGGAAAAGTCGAGGTACTTTTTGCCGGTCGAGTCCCAGAAGTACGAGCCTTCTCCGCCCGTTATTTCAACAGGGTTAAGAGTTCCCTGTGCAGACCACGAGTGGAAAACGTGGGCTCGGTCGTCGAGGTAGGCCTGTGTCTTGGTTGCTTCAATTGTCATCTCGCCAGCATAATCTGAGGGTCAGTGACAACGACTCACCGAGATTTGAAATCGCTGCTGCCCCCAGACGACAGCCACCCATACCGAACCGGCGCGTGGCGCCCACAGTCGCGCGAGTTTGATGCCACAGAGATGGTGGTGAAGGGCACTATTCCAAGCGACTTGCAAGGCGTGTATTTGCGCAATACCGAAAACCCGCTGATGCCGTCGCTCGAGCGATATCACCCATTTGATGGCGATGGCATGTTGCACATGATGTCGTTTCGGGACGGTCG
>CAZNBF010000012.1:14930-18802 GCA_964571325.1 uncultured Acidimicrobium sp. | reverse complement strand
TATAGGGGTTCGAGTCCTCTCCCCGGAACTCATAGTGCAGCCAACGCGCCTCAGGCGCTGGCTGTCGGTCGCGGAAGAAAGCCAAACGGCGTCCGTGTTCTACGCTGTACCAAACGGCTCACCACCCGAGGACAGATGAACAAAACGATCGACAAAGTCACCACAAAGCGAATGGCCCTCTACACAGGGCGCACTCACCCACAACTTGCCGAAGAAGTGGCACAGCATCTGGAAGTGCAACTTGGTGAAGCAAACATTGTCGAATTCGCAAATGGTGAAATACGTCCTCGTTTTGGAGAAAGTGTTCGCGGTGGCGACGTGTTCATCATGCAGACGCATTGCGGCGCAGATGGTCGCAGCGTGAACGACTCGATCATGGAGCAGTTGATCATGATTGACGCCGCATACCGCGCTTCCGCAAAGCGCGTGACTGCAGTGTGCCCCTTCTACGGTTACGCGCGCCAGGATCGCAAAGCAGAAGGCCGCGAGCCAATTACTGCTCGCTTAATTGCCGACCTCTTCAAAGCAGCAGGTTCGAAGCGCATGGTCTCTATCGACTTGCACAGCGGACAGATTCAGGGCTTCTTCGAAGGCCCTGTCGATCACCTCACCGCAATGCCTGTTCTTGAGAACTACGTGCGCGCCAATGCGCGAGACGGTGTCACCATCGTGTCGCCAGACGCTGGTCGAGTAAAAGTTGCAGAACGTTTTGCGCAGCATCTTGCCGACATGGACGCCGACGTTGCATTCATCAACAAGCGCCGCCCGAAGGGAACCACCAACATCGCGGAAGCAAAAGAGGTCATCGGTGATGTCGACGGACGCTTGTGCATCCTTGCCGACGACATGATCGACACAGGCGGAACAATTGTCAGTGCCGCCGACTTGCTCTTCAAGCGCGGCGCCAAGGAAGTGTGGGCCATGGCCACGCACGGTGTCTTGTCCGGCCCCGCAATCGAGCGACTCGAGAACTCGTCCATCAGCCGCGTGGTGCTCACCAACTCGCTGCCATTGCCAGCCGAAAAGCGAATTGCCAAGATTGAGGTGCTTTCAGTGGCCAAAATCCTTGCCGACGCCCTGGCTGCAGTCTTCGACGAGACCAGCGTCAGCGACCTCTTCGACGGCGAAAATCAGTCCTAAATTTGGCCCCCAGGGGCAGATTTAATTGAGCAATTCGGGCTGTAGGCTCGTTAGCCGTTGTAATTGCTTGACGACCTCACGCAACCCAAAGTATTTCTGGAGTTTCTCATGACCACCACATTGAAGACACAAGTCGGACGAACCACTGGCAGCCCAGAGGCTCGCCGTCTTCGCGGCAAAGAACACATCCCCGCTGTCTTGTACGGCATGGGCATGACACCAGTCAGCATCACTGTCGAGCGACGCGACTTGCGCATTGCATTGTCGGGCGCTGCAGGATCCAACACCATTTTGGAATTGCACGTAGACGACAAGAAGTACCCAGCAATTGTGAAGGAAATGCAGCGCGACCCAATCAAGCGCACGGTCAGCCACGTCGACTTCATGCAGATCGACCTCAACGTGGAAATCACCATGGCTGTTCCAGTTCACCTCACCGGCACGGCAAAAGCCGTCAACCAAGAGGGTGGCCTTGTTGACGCAGCAATCGACCGCATCGAAGTGCGCGCTGCTGCTAACAACATTCCAAACGAAATTCTCATCGACGTCACCGACATGACCATGCAAAGCGTCATCCGCCTCGGCGACATCGAATTGCCAAAGGGTGTTACCGCACTTGGCGACGACGACTTGGTCATCGTGACAGTGCTCGACACCGGTGGTGCAACTGCCGCCGCAACTCCTGCTGGTGATGCGCCTGCCGATGCTGCTGGTGCTGGCGAAGCTCCTGCTGCCGGCGACGACAAGCCAGCCGCCTCCTAGTTCGTATGGCGCTGTTCGGTCGCCAAGCGCGACACGAGCGGCATGAACGTCGCGGCACACCTTTCACCGCGCTCGTTGTTGGGCTGGGTAACCCCGGTCGCGAATACGCAGGCACAAGACACAACGTTGGTTTCGATGCGATCGAATTGCTTGCAACGCGTTACAACGTTTCACTGAAGTCGTCGAAGGATCGCGCGCTCACTGCCGAAGTGCATAACCAAGATGTGCACATTTTGTTGGCTATGCCAACTACATATATGAATGAATCGGGCAATGCAGTTGGCCCGCTTGCACGCAAGTACGCAATAACCGACCCTGCGAAAATTATTGTTGTACACGACGAACTTGATTTAGAGCCAGGTGTCGTTCGCGTAAAGATTGGTGGCGGTCTTGCTGGCCACAATGGATTGCGTTCGATCAATCAACATCTGAAAACACAGGATTTCATCCGTGTACGCATTGGTGTTGGCAAGCCTTCAACAAAAGAAGATGGCGCCGATCATGTGCTGTCAAAAGTGTCGGGCTCGCAACGCCAGACATTAGACATCTCTGTGCAAATTGCCGCAGACGCAGTTCAACTCATTTGCACGCAAGGCGTTGACGCTGCCATGCAGAGCATCAACTCCAAATAGTTAGTTGCCACTAGCCGCCATGCTGTTGTCCGAACTCGCCCTTCTTGCAGGCCAAGAAAGCGCATTGGCCACGCTTGGTGGAAAGAACTCGCTGTTGGCCTGCGGCGAACAGGCTCGCGCAACGATTATCGCTGCGCTCTCGGTGCGTTCTCCAAAAACCACAATGATCGTTGCAACGCCAACGGGCACCGCCGCACAGCTACTGCATGACGACCTCGTGCAATTTCTTGGCGCCTCCAACGTGCTTATTTTCCCCGCGTGGGAAACACTCCCCTTCGAGCGTGTCAGCCCAAGCGTGGAGACAATGGGCCGCAGGCTTGAAGTGTTGTGGCGTATTCGCGGCGACCAGCCGCCCAAAGTAATCATCGGCTCCGTTCGCGCGTTACTGCAGAAACTTGGGCCCGACGCAACGACACTGGAACCAATCGTTGTCCGACCGGGCGAAGAAATCGACGCCGATGCACTGCTTGCTCGGCTCGTGCACGGTGGTTATCGCCGAGAAGAACTTGTGGAGCACCGCGGCGAAGTGGCGAGGCGCGGTTCGATTATCGACGTGTTCCCCTCTACTGCTGATACGCCTATCCGAATTGATTTGTGGGGCGATGAGGTAGATCGACTGACACAGTTCAATGTCAACGATCAGCGCAGCACAGACGCAATCGAGGTTGCGACAATCTTCCCGGCGCGCGAGTTGCAGATAACTGATGAAGTAAAGGACATGGCGCGATCGCTTGTGGCTACAGAAGCTTGGGGCCGCGAACACTGGGACAGGTTGTCCGATGGCGCCAACTTCGATGGCATGGAAAGTTGGTTGCCTTGGCTGATTACCGAGGAGCTGTTGCTCACCGATATTTTGCCGAAGGACAGCGAGTTGTTGTTGGTCGACCCGAAGCGCATGCGTACACGTGCGCACGATTTGCTGGCAGAAGAAGACGACTTGGCGCGTGCACTCGCATCTACATGGGCTCGCGATGCAGACAAATCATTCCCGCGTTTACATGCAGAAGTAGAGCGACTGTTCGAGGGTGCTTCCTCCATGCGTGCAATTTCGATGTCCCTTCCTTCTGAAGCTTTGGACGCACCAACAATTCCGTCAACTGGTTGGGGCCCAGTTACCGGCGACGCCGAAGGAACCGCAAAAAGAATTCGCGAACTCATCGCCGATAAATGGCAAGTAGTTGTTGCCGCAGAAGGCGAAGGTTCTGCACAACGCCTGAAGGATGTGTTTTCCGAACACGGTGTCAACGTGCCAGTCATTGTTGCGCCGCTGCACTTTGGTTGTTCGCTTCCCGTTAGCAAAGTTGCCATCATCGCCGAGGCCGACCTCACCGGCAGGCG
>CAZNBF010000012.1:11409-14830 GCA_964571325.1 uncultured Acidimicrobium sp. | reverse complement strand
CAGGAAAGCATCAAGTTCAAAGATTTAGGTTTGCTCGTTGTTGACGAAGAGCAACGATTTGGTGTGAGTCACAAAGAATCGATGAAGAAGATGAAAACCAATGTCGATGTTTTAACGCTCACTGCAACGCCCATCCCGCGCACACTGGAAATGAGCCTCGTGGGCATTCGCGATTTGTCACTGCTGCAAACGCCACCAGCCGACCGCCAGCCCATCCTTACTTACGTTGGCGAAGAAGACGACCGCGTTGCAACCGAAGCCATCCGGCGCGAGTTGCTGCGCGACGGCCAAGTGTTTTGGGTGCACAACCGAGTGCAATCGATTGAGGACCGAGCGCGCGAACTTCGCGAGCTTGTACCCGAAGCACGCATTGCTGTGGCCCACGGCCAAATGGACGAAGCAACGCTTGAGCAAACCGTGATTGATTTTTGGGAAGGTAGGTACGACGTTTTGGTGTGCACCACCATCATCGAGAGCGGCATCGACATGCCGTCGGTGAACACGCTCGTCGTCGAACGCGCCGACTTGCTTGGTCTCGGACAGTTGCATCAAATTCGTGGTCGTGTTGGTCGCAGCGGCTCGCGAGCATACGCATATCTCTTTCATCCTCGAGGCCGGGCGTTGTCGGAAGATGCGTACGAACGCCTAAAGACCATCGGCGAGGCAACCGAATTGGGAAGTGGTTTCAAAATTGCTATGCGAGATTTGGAAATTCGTGGTGCAGGCAACTTGCTTGGTGAAGCACAAAGCGGGCACATTGCAGCAGTTGGCTACGACCTCTACTGCCAACTAGTCACCGAGGCAGTTGCCGAAATGAAAGGCGAGGTTGTTCCCTCGCCCGTTCCAGAACTCAAGCTTGACGTACCAAGCAATGCATTTCTTCCAGGCGACTACGTGGTCAAAGAAGAATCTCGACTGGATGCATATCGCAGGCTCGCCGATGTCACATCAAGCGCTGATGTTGAAGACATTCGCGCCGAGTGGCTCGACCGATACGGCCCACTTCCCGAGCCGGCGCTTGCCCTCATCGGGGTTGGTCAATTGCGTGCGGAATGCCATCGAGTTGGTTTGACCGAATTGGTTGTGGCCGACGGCCGTGCACGAATGACGCCCGTGATGCTGAAAGCAAGCCAGACCATGCGACTGAAGCGCATTGCGCAACACCCAGATTGGAACGAAAAGTTGGGTCTGCTTACCATCACCCTGCCTCGCACATCAACAGGCAAACTGATCGAGCACGAAGTAGTGCCATATCTCATCAACTTCCTACAGCAACTCTTTGAACCAGCCAACTAGGCTTGTCCAAATGTCACGACGCCTCAAACTCTCTGTATTTGCCGTATCCATCGCAGCACTTGTAACGCTCAGTGCATGTGGTTCGGCCGCAGTCAACGAGGCAGTCAACATTGAAGGCCAATCCATTTCCGACGAAACACTCGACATGGCCATCACCCAATTGGCCGATGCGGGCCAACTTACGCTTGAGAATGGTGTGGCTTCTGGCGATGCAAGCAGGTCAGTACTCGGTGCACTTCTGCGCGGCAAGGGAACAGAAATTGTTCTAGAGCAATACGGCGAAACAATCACCGATGCCGATCGCAAGACAGTCACCGATCAAGTAACCCAAGATGCGGGTTTCGACACGTTGGGCAAAGAACTGCAAGAACTGATCATCGAACTCAATAGCGCCGACCTCGCGCTTGCTCGCGTGAAGGCTCCAAGCGAAGCAGACGTGGCAACCATGTATGAAACAGCTGCAGCCTCTGTTGGCGCACTGTGCGTGCAACACATTTTGGTCAAGGAAGAAGCGACCACAAAAGAAGTTCTGCAGAAATTGAATGATGGAGCAACATTTAAGGCAGTCGCCGGCGAATACTCCATCGAACCGAATGCAAGCGAAACTGGTGGAGTTTTGGGAAGCGTCGATGGCGACTGCATCTTGCTGACTGATTATCAGACACAATTTGATATTGATTTCGTGAAGGGTGTGTTGGCAGCAAAGACTGGCGTCGCCACAGGGCCAATCAAGTCGTCGTTCGGATACCACGTTGTGCTCGTCAGGCCGTTTGATGACGTGAAGGCATCACTCCTCGCGCTCCTCGCAAAAACTCCAGGCGAAATGTTGCTCAATGGTTTGCTTGCAACAGGCAAGATAACCGTGGCATCCGAATACGGAATCTGGAACCCTGCCAGCGGCAAAATCGTCGCAAGCTAACGCACGTGCCCTCGTGACTGCCCAAATCATCATCGTTGGTCTTGGGCCCGGTCCGCGCGACACAGTTACCGACGCCACCCTGCAAGCAATTGCACGGATCAAAACACAATTCATTCGCACTCGTCGTCACCCAACGGCCGACTTGATGCCCAACGCAATAAGTTTCGACGACTTGTACGAAACCTTGGACACGTTTGATGAGGTGTACTCGGCAATCACCGAACAGCTTGTTGCATCGGCCATCGAACACGGCGAAATCTTGTACGCGGTGCCGGGTTCGCCACTGATTTTGGAGTCGAGTGTTGCTGCATTGCGAACAGACACTCGCGTAACTGTTTCGGTTCTACCTGCCATGAGTTTTTTGGATTTGGCATGGGAGGCCCTTGGTATCGACCCCGTCAATGCCGGAGTGCGTCTCATCGACGGCCACCGCTTCGCCGTCGAGGCGGCGGGCGAACGCGGGCCGTTGTTGGTTGCGCAGACACATGCCGACTGGGTGCTCTCCGATGTGAAATTGGCATTTGATGCAGCTGTCGGCAACGAGCCAGTTGTGTTGTTGCATCACCTGGGCCTGCCCGATCAGCGCGTGGAGCACACAACGTGGCAGGAACTCGATCGCGTGCTTCCCCCCGATCACCTCACCACTTTGTACATACCGCAGCTTGCACAGCCCATCGCCGGAGAGATGGTGAAGCTGCATCAACTTGCCCGCACACTTCGCGAACAATGCCCGTGGGATATTGAACAAACGCACGACTCGCTGATCAAGCATCTACTTGAGGAGGCGTACGAAGTAGTTGACGCAATTCAGCAACTAGATGCCGACAACCCAGACACCGACGAAGCACTGATTGAAGAACTCGGCGACTTGTTGTACCAAGTGGAATTTCATTCGACAATCGCCGAACAGCAGGGTCGGTTTACTCTCGCCGATGTTGCTCGTTCCATTCACGACAAGTTGGTGCGCCGACATCCGCATGTTTTTGGTGACACCGTGGCCACAAGCGCCGACGATGTAGTTGGCACTTGGGACGCGGTGAAGCGCGAGGAACGAAAGAACAACGACAAGAAATCAGATTCCATTTTCAGCGGTGTCGCAAAAGCCTCCCCCGCGCTTTCCTATGCAACAAAGATTCAAAAGCGTGCAGCAGACGTAGGTTTCGATTGGCCGAACGCTGCTGGTGCATTTGAAAAAATCGCCGAAGA
>CAZNBF010000012.1:2190-11309 GCA_964571325.1 uncultured Acidimicrobium sp. | reverse complement strand
GATTCGTTGTGGGACGAAGCGAAGGCGTTTACTACTATTTCTGAATGAGCAATATCAGCAAAATTCTGGGCCGTGAAGTTCTCGACTCCCGCGGCAACCCAACCGTGGAAGTGGAAGTGTTGTTGTCGTCTGGCGCATTCGGCCGCGCGATCGTGCCATCCGGTGCATCCACGGGTGAGCACGAAGCAGCCGAGTTGCGCGACGGCGGCAAGCGCTATCGCGGCAAAGGCGTGCTTAACGCTGTTGGCAACGTCAACACCGAAATTGCATCGGCGCTCAACGGAAAGCCCGCAGACGATCAAGCAACCATTGATAATGCGCTGTGCAAACTCGACGGCACACAAAACAAATCGCGCCTTGGCGCCAACGCCATATTGGGAGTCAGCCTGGCCCTCGCCCACGCCACCGCTGCCGAGCGCAAGATGCCTCTTTATCGTTCGGTTGGAGGCAACGACGCCTGCGTACTTCCCGTGCCGATGATGAACGTCATCAACGGCGGCGCGCATGCCGACAACAACGTCGACTTGCAGGAATTTATGGTGATGCCAATCGGTGCCTCAAGTTTTTCCGAGGCGCTGCGCTGGGGTGTCGAAACATATCAAACACTGAAATCGCTTCTTCACGACCGAAAAATGGCAACAGCAGTTGGCGATGAGGGTGGCTTTGCACCGAACTTGGCAAGTAACGAGGATGCAATCTCAATTTTGGTAGACGCAATTGAAGCCGCGGGTTTTGTTCCCGGCAAGGACATCAGCATTGCGCTCGACCCGGCAATGAGCGAGTTGTTTAAAGACGGCAAATATCACTTGGCCTCTGAAGGCAAATCGTTAACAAGCCAAGAGTTGGCCGACTGGTGGGAGATGCTCGCCAACAAATACCCAATCGTTTCCATTGAAGACGGCATGGCCGAAAACGACTGGGCCGGCTGGTCGACACTCACCGCAAAATTGGGAAGCAAAATTCAACTCGTTGGCGACGACCTGTTCGTGACCAACGTGCAACGACTGCAACAAGGAATTAGCGAGCGCGCTGCAAACAGCGTGCTGATCAAAGTCAATCAGATCGGCACACTGACAGAAACGCTCGACACCATTGCACTTGCAACAAAGAATGGTTACACCAGCGTGATGAGTCATCGCAGTGGCGAAACCGAAGACTCGACCATTGCCGACTTGGCGGTCGCTACAAACTGCGGTCAAATCAAAACTGGCGCACCAGCCAGAAGCGACCGCGTTGCAAAGTACAACCAACTGCTGCGTATCGAACATGAACTTGGCTCAAAAGCCAAATTTCTTGGCGCAGACGCTCTTAACCCGCGATAACAGCACCCAATTGGCGCGGTTGCCACGAAACGGCTTGCATCACAAGCCACAATAGAGGCGTGGCAAATACGGATCAGCATCTCGTTCGCAATCGTTCGCTGCGCTTCGCCATCAAACCGTTCGCCATCGCCGTCGTCATCGCACTTGCAACTGCCCTATTTGTTTTCCCAGTTCGCACCTGGCTCAATCAACGTGATGCGTTAGAAGCCAAGACAGCGGAATACGCGGCGTTCGAAGACATCGTCGAAGAAATGCAAGATCAGGTAAGCAACTTGCAGTCGCCCGCCGGCCTGCGCGACGCAATTCGAACCCAACTTGGCTACCTCTACCCAAATGAGCGACGCGTGCCGATGATGGATTTACCTGCGCTTTCCACCACCATGCCCGAGCGTTGGCCCTACACCGTTGTGTCCACCATTTTGATGCTGCGCACGCTGGACGTGGCCGCACAAGAAGCGCGCGGCCAGATCACGCTCGACCCGCTTGCCCCCTAATCAGGCACTTCCAACCCGCACTAACTAACCTACGACCAGTCGATTGATTGGAGCAGGCGTGGCAGGAAGCATTTTGGGTAATCGTGTCCTTCGCAAAGAGGACCCCAAATTTCTCACAACGGGTGGCGTCTATGTAGACGACCTGCACGACGAACCTCTGCTGGCGGGTGCACTGCACGCAACCTACGTTCGGTCAACTGTTGCCCACGCCAACATTCTTGGCATCGATGTTTCTGAAGCGCTGCTGGCCCCCGGCGTAGTTGCGATCTATACAGCCGCCGATCTTGGGCTGCAGCCAACGCCTGCAACATATAACCCAACCGCGTTGCGCACGTTGCTTGCAACAGAAAAGGTTCGCTACGTTGGCGAACCAATCGCAGTAATTCTCACCGAGCGCGCAGACCAAGGCGAAGACGCCACCGAACGAGTGATCGTCGATTACGAACCACTCGAAGTGCTGATCGATATCGAGCAAGCAATGGAAAGCAGCACGCTGATCTTTGAAGGCGTTGGTAGCAACATTGTGTTTGACACCACCGCACTTGGAATGCCAGACCTCACCGGCGATGCATTGTTCGCCGACTGCGAAGTTGTTGTTCGTGGCCGTTTTGTAAACCAACGCGTAGCACCGTGCCCACTAGAAGTGCGCGGTTCGGCAGCGGTGTGGGACACAAACGGACGACTGATCCAGTGGCTGTCTACTCAGGGTGCGCAAGGCGCACGCGACACCATCTTGGCCGCAAATGGTTTGCAACTTGGGCAGGCGCGAATCATTACGCCCGATGTTGGCGGCGGCTTCGGCGCAAAAATTGGCGCATACCCCGAAGAAATTTTGCTTGGAAAAATCTCGGCCAAAGCAGGTCGCCCAATTCGCTGGCATGAAACACGAAGCGAGTCGATGGTTGCGCTCGGCCACGGCCGCGCACAAATTCAGTACATCAGCATTGGTGGTTCACGAGATGGAAAAGTAAGCGCCTACCAACTGAAAGTGCTGCAGGATTCGGGCGCCTGGGTAGACGTGGGTGCAATTCTTGCCCCATTCATGACTAGGCCAATGGCTTCTGGCGTATACGACATTCCCAAGATTGAAGTTCGCACTATTTCGGTAGCGACAAACACCACCCCAACCGTGCCGTACCGAGGCGCGGGGCGGCCAGAAGCAACGGCGGCAATTGAGCGCGCAATGGACTTGTTTGCATTAGAGATCGGCAAGGACGCGGCCGAAGTACGCCGCATCAACCTCATTAGCAAATTTATGGAACCTCACACCACCGCGATTGGCCAAACATACGACGTTGGCGATTACGAAGTTTCGCTGGACAAAGCGCTGCAGGTTGCCAATTACAAACAATTGCGTGCCGATCAAGCTGCTCGCCGCGCAAGCGGCAGCAACAAACAACTTGGCATCGGTGTGAGCGTGTACGTAGAAATTACGGGTGGCACTACGCCGGGAGAAGTTGCAAAGATTGAAATCACTCCGGAGGGACGCGCAGTTGTGTACACCGGCACTTCCCCACATGGCCAGGGTCATGTCACCTCGTGGTCGATGATTGCATCCGAACAAACGGGCATCGACATGAACGACATCGATGTTGTCTGGGGTGATACAGATTTGATTCCCGTTGGCGGCGGCACCATGGGTTCGCGCTCGCTGCAACAAGGCGGCGCTGCCGTGCATGTTGCCGCAATCGAATTAGTCGAGCAGGCACGCAAACATGCGGCACGGCTGCTGGAAGCAAACGAAGCCGACGTGGTATTCGACAAAGACAACACGGCGTTCCACGTTGCGGGAACCCCAGCAGTTGCAAAAACGTGGGCCGATCTATCTACTGCTTTGTTGGGCGACGGCGGACTCGTGCAGGAAACAACATTCACTGCAGGCGGCCCAACATTTCCATTTGGCGCGCACGTTTCGGTTGTCGAGGTAGACATCGAAACGGGCCGAGTGCAACTTATTCGACACGTTGCATGCGACGATGCTGGCGTTGTGCTTAACCCACTCATTTTGGACGGGCAGATTCACGGCGGCGTTGCCCAAGGTGCCGCGCAAGCACTGTTGGAAGAAGTTGCCTACGACCAAGACGGCAACCCAATCACCTCCAACTTGGCCGACTACGGGTTTATCTCCGCCGCCGAATTGCCAAGTTTTGAAGTGGTGCACATGGAAACCCCAACGCCTCGCAACCCACTTGGCGCAAAAGGGATTGGTGAATCGGGCACTATCGGATCGACCCCCGCAGTGCAATCTGCAGTAGTCGATGCAGTTTCTCACTTGGGTGTGCGTCACATCGATATGCCAGCAACGTCAGAGCGTGTGTGGCAAGCGATTAACGCAGCGCGCAAGTAATCAACGCAGATATCCCAACTGCTGAATAGCAACGCTGCAGTCATACAGTTGTGGCATGACCACATCACCATCTGCCCCATTTTCAGGTGCACCAATCGTTGCCGAAAACCTTGTGCGTCACTTTGGTGATGTCAAGGCAGTAAACGGCATCAACCTCACCGTTAATGCCGGAGAGATTTTCGGTTTTCTCGGGCCAAACGGCGCAGGGAAAAGCACAGTGGTGCGCATGTTGACCACATTGCTTCGCCCCACTTCGGGCAAGGCAATGGTTGCTGGCTTCGATGTCGCAAAAAACCCCGACGACGTTCGCCGCCGAATAGGTGTTGCGTTGCAAGATGCAGCTATCGATCCGCTGATGACCGGAACCGAACTTCTGCGATTGCAGGCAGTGTTGTACGGAATACCTGCCAACAAAATGAAGGCTCGCGCAAACGATTTGCTCGAGCGAGTTGGCCTTACCGCAGCCGCCGACAGACGCGTTGGCACATACTCGGGCGGTATGCGCAGGCGTCTAGACCTGGCCCTTGCACTCATCCATCAACCAACTGTGTTGTTTCTTGACGAGCCAACAACAGGCCTCGACCCAATGAGCCGAATTTCGCTGTGGGAAGAAGTGCGCCGACTGAATAAAGAAGGCACCACCGTGATGTTGACCACCCAGTATTTGGAAGAAGCAGACCAACTTGCCGACCGCATTGCAATTATCGATCAGGGCAACATCGTGCGTGAAGGAAAGCCGCAAGAATTGAAAGCAAGCGTTGGCTTCCCCACCCTGCTTGTCACTGTTCCTAACGATCAGCTAGACCGAGCCAAGGCTGTGCTCGCTGCTTTTGGCGACATGCGCCCGACTGCAGAGGGAACACTTGGCGTTGGCTTGCGCGGCGGGGCCGAAGCAGTGACCGACGTAGTTCGCAAGATGGACGAGGCTTCGCTTCGCGTGCAGCACCTCGAACTGAATGAGCCAAGCCTCGACGACGTGTTCGCCGATGCAACTGGCCATCGACTTGAAGGCGCTAAAGCATGAGTGTTCTCGCCATGAGCGACCACACGGAAGTTACGCCGCACAGTTTTGGCTTGGCGGTTCGACAAACGGTTGCGATGGCCAAGCGTTCGACGCTCGAGATTTTTCGCCAGCCTGCACTTGTTGCACCAAGCATGATCTTCCCCATCTTTTTCGCTGCGCTTGGCGCGTCGTCATTCGGGAAAACCACCGACCTTCCAGGTTTCCCAAAGGTTGATTCGTTCTTGCAGTTCTCTATTGCAGCAACAGTGGTGCAAGGCGTGTTGTTCGGTTCGGTCACGGGGGCTGCGGCACTGGCCACCGACATTCAGAACGGTTTCTTCGATCGGTTGTTGCTGTCTCCCACCACGCGAACAGGAATTCTGATTGGACGTCTTGCGGGTAGCGCAATTTTTGGTGCTCTACAAGCTGCCTTTTTTATTGCGGTGCTGTGGCCGTTCGGCGGAACAATCGAATCCGGCTTAATCGGTATAGCAATCATGGTTGTGAGTGGCGGAATTGTTGCACTCGCCATTGGCGCACTGATGTCATCGGTTGCCATCCGCACCGGCTCTGCCGAAGCCGTGCAAGGTGCGTTTCCCCTTCTTTTCGTACTGCTCTTTTTCTCGAGCGCATTTTTCCCACGCGAAACAATGACCGGCGCATATCGCAAGATCGCCGACTTCAACCCCATCTCGCACTTGGTTGAGGGCATGCGCGAACTTGTGCTCAGCGGTTACACCACTTCGGCGCTGATGAAGGCAATACTCATCCCAACTGCTGTGTGTGTTGCCTCAATTTTGTTCGCGCAAACCGAACTTCGTCGCAGATTGGCAGCCAAATGAATCAAACTATTCGCAGCTCTCGCGCAATGATGATTCGTGGCTTGTTGACCATCCGTCGTCTACCGTCCGCATTTTTCCCAAGCCTTGCAATGCCCGTCTTCACAATGATCGCGTTTGCGGGAACGTACTTTGCAATCACAAAGATTCCCGGCTTCCCCACCGATCGTTCGGTCAACTGGTTCTTGCCACTTGGCATTTCCTTCGGCTCGGCCTTCAGCGGTATCGGAATGGGCTTTTCAACTATCCGCGACATAGAAACTGGCTTTTACGACCGACTACGCATGTCGCCCACCTCGCGACTCTCGCTGATTACAGGGCCACTGTTCACCGCATGGATCCGTTCACTCATGCTCTGCGCATTCGTCATTCCGTTCGGAGTTGCGCTTGGCGCACGCTTCACGGGAGGTCTGCTCGGGGTCTTGGCTCTTGTGGTTGCATCGCTTGGTATCTCCACCATTTCTCTTGGGTGGGGTTTGGGTCTTGCCTATCGATTCCGTGACATGCGCGGCGCTGCCGTTATGCAGTTAACGATGTTCATCGTGCTCTATCTCTCCACTGCGCAAATGCCTTTGCCTCTTTTGCAGGGCTGGTTACATGCGGTTGCCCGAGTAAACCCAGTGACCAACATCTTGCGCCTTGCCCGCGAAGGGCTTGTCAATACCACGTCTCCTGATTACCTCAGCTGGAACAACACGTGGGGCGGCTTGCTTGCCATTGTGCTCATGGCCACACTGACATTGATATTTGCAGGGCGCGGCTTACGTACACTTGATAAGTGAAATGACTCGATCAAAGTTTTTCATTCGCAGTTTTATTGCTGCTCTTCTTTCATTCTCCGGGTTGCCACTGCACGGCACATCTGCCGCCCCGCTTGTTTCGGCGGAGCGCCCAGCAGTCGCCCTTAACGCAACTGTTCGCATTGTTGACGGCAAGTTTGGGCGCGCAAATATCGTGGTGCAATTTGGGGGTACCGCAACCATTATCAATAAGGATGCGGTTGCTTACGACCTCAAAGTTGGCGCCACCAAAGTAACTGTTCGAGCCAATGGGACGAGAACGATTCCCCTCCCACAACGCGGCGTATTTTCCATTATCTGCGCCAAAGTGCCTGCACTGCGAGCAACACTTACCGTCAAGTAACTCATACCCAAAATCTGCTCTTTGGAAATTTTGCCAGAGTGGGTAATGATATGCAGCAGGGCAAGCGTGCAATTCATTTATCGCACGTTTTTACTACGACATATAGGGGGACTTGATGAAAGTCAGTATCACCGTCAACGGAACTGCGACCGAAAGCGACGTGGAACCGCGAACACTTCTTGTTCATTACCTGCGAGAGCATCTCGAGCTCACTGGAACAAATGTTGGTTGCGATACCTCTAGTTGTGGAGCGTGCACTGTACATCTCAATGGAGAGGCAGTGAAAAGTTGCACCATTCTTGCGGTGCAGGCTGATGGAACTTCTGTAAAGACCATCGAAGGAATGAGCATCAATGGCGAAATGCATCCGATGCAACAAGCATTCATGGAAAATCATGGCTTGCAGTGCGGATATTGCACACCTGGAATGGTGATGGCCGCCGTTGGCTTACTCAACGAAAACCCAAACCCAACCGAAGATGAAGTTCGGTTTGGCCTTGAAGGCAACCTGTGCCGTTGCACTGGTTACCACAACATTGTGAAGTCTGTTCTTGCTGCAGCAAAGAAATAGGAGACGATCATGACAATGACCGAGAACCACACCAACACCGTCATCGGTACTCGCATGTTGCGCCGGGAAGACCCGGCACTGCTCACCGGCGAAGGTAAGTACACCAACGATCTCAACATCCCCGGTGCTTTACACCTTGCAGTACTTCGTTCGCCCTATGCGCACGCAAAGATCATCAGCATCGACACCTCCGCTGCAAAGGCGTTGCCAGGTGTTATTGCGGTGTACACAGGTGCCGAGCTTGCCTCCGAATGGGCTGGCCCTATGCCATGCGCATGGCCAGTAACACCGGATATGAAAAACCCAGCCCACTTCCCGCTTGCCGTTAGCAAGGTGTGTTACGTGGGCGATGGCGTCGTTGCAATTTTGGCAACCAGCGAAACTGCATCGCGCGACGCGCTCGATCTGGTGGACGTTCAATACGAACCACTCAAAGCAGTAGTCGACGTCGAAGAGGCGCTGAAAGACAACATCGTCATTCACGACGAACTGGGCACGAACAAGAGCTATACCTGGCCGCTGCTTGTTGAAGAAACTCCTGGCTGCGTTGAAGAGGCATTCAAAAAAGCCAAATACACCGTGAGCGAACGCTACGTTCAGCAGCGACTTCTGCCAATGGCCATGGAACCAAGGGCTGTTGCTGCGGTTCCTCAACCATTTGGTGGCGACATCACGCTGTACTCATCCACTCAAGTGCCACACATTTTGAAAGTCATGACGGCACTAACGTTGGGAATTCCCGAACATCAAGTTCGTGTTGTCGCACCAAGTGTTGGCGGCGGATTTGGCTCTAAGCTCAATGTCTACGCAGAAGAACTTCTGTGTGTTGCGCTTTCGCGCAAGCACAAACTTCCCGTTCGTTGGGTTGAAGAACGTACCGAAAACTCGCAAGCAACCATTCACGGCCGCGGCCAAGTGCAATATGTGGAACTAGCAGCCGACGAGCAGGGCAAGCTCACCGCAGTACGCGTTCGCATTATTGGCGACATGGGTGCTTACCTGCAGTTGGTAACGCCAGGTGTGCCAATTCTTGGCGCGTTCCTCTATGCAGGTGTCTACGACATTCCAAAGGCGTATGACTTCAGTTGCACCAGCGTGTTCACAACGCTCACGCCAACTGATGCGTACCGTGGTGCAGGTAGGCCGGAAGCAACTTACGCAATCGAATGCGCAATGGACGCACTCGCACGCGAGATGAATATTGATCCGTTCGAATTGCGCAAGCGCAATTTCATTCAAAAAGAACAATTTCCGTACACCGCATTTAGCGGGCTCACTTACGACTCTGGCGATCACCTGCTGGCAGCAGATAAGGCAGCGGGCATTGCCGACTACGCGGGTATTCGCGCAAAACAAGCCAAACAGAACGTGCCAGGCGCCAAGAAACTGCTGGGTATCGG
>CAZNBF010000012.1:0-2090 GCA_964571325.1 uncultured Acidimicrobium sp. | reverse complement strand
AGCGATACCGCAATTGCGCCACTTGGTTTGGACACCTACGGTTCGCGCTCGCTCCCCGTGGGCGGCGTGGCAGTTGCAGGTGCATGCGACAAAGTGATTGATAAGGCCAAACTCATTGCGGCACACCAATTGGAATGCTCTGCCGACGACTTGGAGTTTGCCGGCGGCATCTTCAGCGTCAAGGGCTCGCCAGACCGAGCAGTGCCAATCGCAGCACTTGCGTTCGCCGCGTTTACGGCGCACAACTTGCCCGATGGCCTCGAGCCAAACCTCGAAGCGCAATATACCTACGACCCGCCAAACTTCTCGTGGCCATTCGGCACGCACATGGCGGTAGTGGAAGTAGATGTCGAGACGGGAAAAATTGAGGTGCTGAAGTATGTGGCAGTTGATGATTGCGGGGTGCAAATCAATCCGCTCATCGTTGAAGGCCAAGTGCACGGAGGAGTCATTCAAGGGCTCGCACAAGCGTTGTTCGAAGAAGCCGTGTACGACGAAGACGGCAACTTGAAGACAACGACTCTTGCCGAATACTTAGTGCCGGCAGCGTGCGATGTGCCTGCAGTGACCACCGCACACACCGTTACTCCGTCACCAACAAACCAACTTGGTGTGAAGGGAATTGGCGAAGCAGGCACAATCGGTGCCGCGCCAACCATCATCAACGCAATCATCGACGCATTATCCAGCCTTGGCGTAAAACACATGCCAATGCCAGCCTCGCCACAAACCGTGTGGCGCGCAATCCAATCGGCAAAGAAGTAAGGGAGCAACCGTGATACCTGCAGCATTTGATTACAAACGAGCATCGTCGGCAGCCGAGGCAATTTCGCTCGTCGGTCAGTACGGCGACGAGGCCAAGTTCTTGGCCGGCGGTCATAGCCTGATCCCACTCATGAAACTGCGTTTGGCGCAGCCATCCATGTTGATCGACATCGGTCGCATCACCGACCTCTCCTACATCAAGGATGCTGGTGACCACATTGCAATTGGTGCGCTAACACGGCACATGGATGTAGAGAAATCTGAGTTAGTGAAAAAGCACATTCCCCTGCTTGCTCATGCAGCAGGCCATGTTGGCGATGCCCAGGTTCGACATCGCGGCACCATTGGCGGTTCGCTCGCCCACGCCGACTCGGCAAGTGATTTGCCAGCAACCACCCTTGCTCTCGGTGCAACGTATGTCGCTCAGGGACCAAATGGCGAACGCACCATTGCTGCAAAAGATTTCTATAAGGGGTTTCTTGAAAGCGCACTTGCAGCCGACGAAATGCTCACAGAAATTCGCGTGCCAAAGATTTCTGGCGGCAGTTACGGTTTTGAGAAATTCAATCGACGTGCGCAGGACTGGGCAATCGTTGGTGTTGCAGCATGGCGCAGCAACGGCAGCTCGGGCATCGCGCTTGTAAACATGGGTTCAACGCCAATCCTCGCAGTAAGTGCCAGCAATGCACTCAATCAGGGTGCGTCCATCGCCGATGCTGCCGAACTTGCTGCCGCAGAAGCCGAACCACAAAGCGACTTGAATGCCTCAAGTGACTACCGAATCCATCTTGCGAAGGTCTTGGTGCGCCGAGCACTTGAAAACGCTTCCAAATAGCACGGCAATACAATTGAGCCCTTGACGCTCGGCACCACTCTCCAACGCAAACCTGCTCAAACCCGAGCCATATCGGTTGCTTTCTATTGCGCAATATTTCTTTGGTCTGTACGGCAGTTTGGCATTCCTGTCGACCGAATTGCCGTCGTTGCATGGATTTTGCTGGCATTCATTTTTGCAAACGTAGGCAAGCCATGGCGTGAACAAACCAACATGTTGCGCGACTGGTCGATTTTTGCGGTGATGCTGTTCGCATATGAATACAGCCGCGGGCTGGCCGATCAACTTGGCAGACCAATCTCGTACACATTTGTGCGCGATATAGACCGGCTGCTCTTCTTTGGTACCGATCCAAACGTGTGGATGCAGCAACGCCTCAACATTGAGCGAACATTGAGCTGGTACGAATATCCCCTAGCACTCACCTACATGTCGCACTTCATCTTTCCCGTGGGTGTTGCCGTGGTGTTGTGGTGGATTAGTCGCGAAC
>CAZNBF010000011.1:17995-22551 GCA_964571325.1 uncultured Acidimicrobium sp. | reverse complement strand
CAGCTTGGTGTCTCGGAAACAGACATCGTTACAGGGTTGGCTGCCGCGGAGACAGTTCCGGGCCGTTTCGAGCAAGTCCGTTCGGTTGATGGTTTCGATGTTGTTGTCGACTATGCGCACACGCCAGATGCACTTCAGCGGGTGTTGCTGGCGGCGAGAGATGTTGTCGGAACTCAGCAACAAGTTGTCGTTGTTTTCGGATGCGGAGGGGATCGGGACACCGAAAAGCGTCCGCTCATGGGGGCAATCGCAGCGAAGTTTGCGGATCACGTTGTGGTGACTTCGGACAATCCACGATCGGAATCACCTGCCACAATTGCACAAAACATCATTGACGGCATCGGTACGCACAGTGCGAATACAATCGTGTCCACCGAAATTGACCGCCGTCTAGCCATCCAATTAGCACTGAAATCCGCGCGGAGCGGAGACATTGTGGTTATCGCTGGCAAAGGTCACGAAAAATACCAAACGATTGGAAATGACGTGCTGCCCTTCGATGATGTTGCAACGGTGAGAGAAATCCTCGGAGTCGGTGCATGATTGCTGTACTCATAGCTGGAGCAGTGGGGATGCTGGTCAGTTTGGCTGGTACACGAGGGCTCATTTCGTTTTTCGTTCGCCTTGGTAAAGGTCAGCCCATTTTGGGAGCAGAAGATCACGGGCCCGTGCATCAAATGGGCAAGCAAGGAACACCCACCATGGGTGGTATCGCCATCATCCTTGCAGCCGCTACTGGATGGGTTGCCGCCCACCTTCGTGGTGGCCTTGCTTTTTCCGACCAAGCAGCAATTATTTGGCTAACCGTATTCGTGTTGGCGGCGATTGGTTTTCTTGATGACTATCTCAAGGTTAAGCGTCAACACAATCGCGGAATATTTTGGAAGAAGAAGGGTTGGATTACGTTTGGTATCACCGTTTTGTTGCTATGGCTGCTTGCATCAACAACTGGTGTTGCAGAAACCATTTCCTTCACTCGGGCGCTAAGCCCTGGATGGTCAATTCCTGGCCCGTTCTTCGTGTTGTGGACGGCATTGATGGTGTGGAGTACGACGAATGCGGTCAACGTTACGGATGGCCTCGACGGCCTAGCCGCGGGTTCTGCGCTATTCGGCTTCTTGGCGTTCACGATTATTGCCTACTGGGCATTTCGTAATCCAAAGATCTACGACATCGTGAACCCGTTGGATCTTGCGGTGCTTTCGGCGGCCTTTGCAGGGGCATGTGGTGGATTCCTGTGGTGGAATGCCGCGCCCGCAAAGATCTTTATGGGCGACGTTGGCGCGCTTGGTATTGGTGCTGCACTCGGGATGCTCGCGGTCACTACAAACACCCACCTAATGCTTCCAATTATCTGTGGCATCAATGTCATTGAGGCCGGCAGCGTGGCAGTGCAGATGGGCGTGTTTAAAGCATCAGGCCGTAAGAAGCGATTACTGAAAATGTCGCCTATCCATCACCATTTCGAACTCAGTGGATGGCCCGAGACGACTGTGATTATTCGGTTCTGGATTATTTCAGGGATTTGTGTTGCGACTGCAGTTGCAATCTTCATCGCCGACTTCACGGATCAAGTGAGACGATGACAGTTGGACGGGAAGTAACCCTTGTTTTTGGTCTTGCGGTAGCCGGCCAAGCAGTTGCTCGCGAGTTAGTGAAACGCGGTGAGAGCGTGGTGTTAGCTGACGACAACGAGTCCGAACTGCACCGAGTATTTGCTGAAGAGATCGGCATGCCGATCGTGGCCTTAAATCATTCATCGGAAATCAATCAATTACTCAAGTCGGTGACGCGGTTGGCTCCGGCGCCAGGAATTCCAGAAGGGCATCCCGTCATCGTCGCGGCTCGCGAATTGGGCGTAGAGATTTGTTCAGAGTTGGAACTTGCATACCGGTTCGAGCAACGTCGGGGCATTGGGCCGCGCCCAATGGTGGGGATAACGGGAACAGACGGCAAAACAACGACAACACTGATGGCCGCTGCGATTATTGAATCGGCAGGTCTGCGCACGTTGGCGGTTGGTAACACCGACTTACCGTTAATCTCTGCGCTTGATACCGATGCGCAAGCATTTGCGGTTGAATGCTCCAGCTTTCGACTTGCCCACATTCAGCAATTTCGCATGAGCGCATCGGCTTGGCTTAATTTCGCGCCCGATCATTTGGACTGGCATCCAAACCTGAACGACTATTTCTCAGCCAAAGCAAAGATGTGGGCTCATTGCATCGAAGGCGATATTGCAGTGGCGCCATTTGACAACCAACAAATAGTCGATATCGCTCAAGCGAGTAAAGCTCGTGTGGTCACGTTCGGTATTGCAGACGGCGACTATCACGTAAACGAAGGTTGGCTTTGCGGTCCAATGGGCCGCATCATGTCAATCTCCGATATGGGGCGTTCGCTTCCTCACGATGTAACCAATGCATTAGCTGCAGCTGCAGTGTGTTTGGAATCTGGCCTTGCAACTGTGGCTGACGCAGCGATTGCCTTACAGAAATTTAAAAACGCGCCGCATCGCATTCAATTCGTCGGCGAAAAGGGTGGGGTTCGTTGGTTTAACGACTCCAAAGCAACAAGCCCTCATGCGGTAAGTGTCGCTTTGAAGTCCTTCGAGAGCATCGTGCTAATTGCGGGTGGAAAAAATAAGGGTCTTGACTTATCCGCCCTGGCCAAACAGCCGAGTCGGATGAGAGCCGTAGTTGCAATTGGAGATGCTTCGGACGAAGTTGCTCGTGCTTTCAACGGAGTGTGTGAGGTGAGAAGCGCAACGACCATGCAGGAGGCTGTAAACACGGCCGGCAGCATTGCTCAACAGGGCGACGTCGTTCTGCTCTCGCCGGGATGCACCAGTTATGACTGGTATGCGAACTACGGTCAACGTGGCGATGATTTCATGAAGTGTGTCGGCAAGTTGTTATCGAATAAGGAATAGGAGCGTTATGGCATCGATAGTCGGTTCGGCTGGCCCATCGGCTGCGCAGCGTCGTCGCGCAACACTCGATCGAAAGGGCTATAGCGAAAAGCGCCGTTTGGCCACGGAAGCCCCAAACAATATTTTTTACGGCATCTTGGTTGTTTCGTCCATGTTGATTGTCTTTGGGCTGATCATGGTGTTGTCCTCGTCATCGATCGTTGCGATCAATACGGGCGGGTCGCCTTGGAATATGTTCCGCAAGCAAGCAACCTGGGCAACTTTTGGTTTGTTTGCCTTGTTCTCCACGTATCGCATGCCGTATCACACCTGGCATAAGTTGACGAAGCCAGTTTTGGCTTTTGCTTTCGGTTTGATGGCCCTTCCTTTTGTGCCAGGAGTTGGAATCACTACGAACGGCGCGCGCGCATGGGCTCAACTAGGGCCAATCCGCTTTCAACCGTCCGAGGTATTGAAGGTCGCCGTACTGTTGTATTGCGCCAGCGTTCTCGGAAGGCGTCGTGCAGAAATTTCGGATGTGCGACGCACATTTAGGCCGGTGATGTTCGTCTGGGCGGCTGCCGCAGTGGCATGTCTCTTGCAAAAAGACTTTGGTGCAGCCATCGTCTTTACATGCATCATTCTTGCAACATTGTTTATTGCGGGTACTCCGCTTCGTCTCATCGCGGCTGTGCTCTCGGTGACATTGCTCGGATCAACAGCACTCATTGCGTCAAGTACCAGAATGCAAAACCGATTTCTTTCGTTCATGGATATCGAAGGCAACAAGGGCCACTACGCCTATCAAGTGTGGCAGTCCATCTTGAGCATTGCCAACGGTGGAGTAGCCGGCGTCGGCGCAGGTCAAGGAACAGGGAAGTGGGGCTACGTGCCGCTAGCGCACAGCGACTTCATTTTTGCAATTGTTGCTGAAGAGTTCGGACTCATTGGCGCACTGTCGGTCATCGGCGGTTTTCTTGTATTGGCTTATCTTGGCATTCAGGCTGCGCTCGGTGCACGGGATCCATTCGGAGCGCTACTAGCTGGTGGTATCACCACATGGCTTTGTATTCAAGCCTGTATCAATATCGGTGGTGTCATCGGGGCGATGCCTGTCACTGGTCTTACGTTGCCGCTCATTTCTTATGGAGGCTCGTCGCTGTTTATGACGATGGCTGCAGTAGGACTGCTGCTTAACGTTGCGCGTAATATGAAGTAGAGCCATGTCTGTTCCCCCGAATTCAGTTTTTGCCGTCATTACGGGGGGCGGAACCAGTGGTCATGTGCTTCCAGCGTTGGCGATTGCCGAACTATTGAAGGAATCAGGACATCCTTTTCATTCCCTTCACTATGTTGGCTCGTCACGTGGAATAGAAACGAGTTTGCTGCCACCAACGGGAATCCCGAGCACATTTCTTCGTGTGGACGGTTTGCAACGCAGTCTGAAAGTGCGCGCATTGATCCGTAACGCAAGGGCGCCATTTGTACTTGCCGTCGCCCGGCTCGAAGCGAAGCGCCTGTTGCGGCGCCTGAAGCCCAGGGTGGTTATATCGGTTGGCGGCTTCGCAAGCGTGCCTGCATGCTCTGCTGCGCGATCTTTGGGGATACCCGTCGTCGTTGTTTCGTACGACCGCAGGCCTGGCTT
>CAZNBF010000011.1:7633-17895 GCA_964571325.1 uncultured Acidimicrobium sp. | reverse complement strand
CGCAACATGTCGACAGATGCAACCCCTGAAAGGATCTATCGACCCGATGGTTCGCTGCAATATCAACGGGTTGCATACTGCGACGACATGGCTGGGGCATACAGCGCCGCATCGATTGTGGTCTGTCGGGCGGGGGCTAGCACCATCGCCGAGATTTCGGCAGCGGGCATTGCAGCAGTGATTATCCCTTGGAGGGACGCCGCAGAAGATCATCAAATGACAAACGCGCGATGGCTCACGGATGCTGGAGCAGCGGTTTTGCTGGACGAGATTTCGTTAAATGCATCAACCTTTGTTGAAGTCGTGGGTGCATTGCTGGCAGATTCTTTGGCGATCTCTCAATTAGAAACCAAGTCATTTGCGATGGGCGAGGTGCATCGCAACTGCCGAATTGCAACACTCGTAGAGTCGGTGGCGTGATGATCATTGGCGACACTATTGATTTAAGTAGTACGCGCCGTATTCATGTTGTTGGTATTGGTGGCCCAGGTATGAGCGCCATTGCACAAGTGTTGTTGGAGATGGGCCATGCCGTTTCAGGCAGCGACATAGTCAGGTCCGCTGCAACAGATCGCTTGACGCGCATGGGCGTAAATGTCTCAATCGGGCATGACGCGGCATTAGTGGCGGGTTGCGATGCTGTCACGTTCTCTAGTGCAATACCGCGGTCCAATATCGAAGTGGCTGCAGCGCTCGAGGAGCCCACAATTGCGCTCCTCACCAGGGCTCAGATGCTGGCGGCTATCTGTGATCAGCGGCCAACAGTTGCTGTCGCCGGAACACATGGAAAAACTACAACCACCTCGTTGCTGACGCATGTTTTAGAACGAGCGGGTCGTAAACCAAGCTTTGTCATTGGGGGCGATGTTCGGTCGCTCGAGACAGGTGCTGGTTGGCAAGACGGCGACTTGTTTATCGTTGAAGCTGACGAGAGTGATGGAACGCATCTTGCGCTACCCATTCATGCAACGATCTTGACCAATATAGATGTCGACCATTTGGATCGTTACACGTCGTTCGAGAACATTGTGTCCAGTTTCGAAGAGTATGTAATGAAAATTGATGGGCCAAAGGTGTTGTGCTCGGATGACATTGCGGTCGCAAATCTTGCCCAGAAATATGCTGCGACCACGTACGGCATTGTTTCTGAAGCCGATTTCCGTGCTTCTCAAATTTCGTTTGCTCATGGTGCATCGTCGTTTATGGTGCAGCATCGAATCGATGGTGCTTACGTTTCGCTTGGCAAGGTCTCAGTTCCGCTGAGGGGACAACATAACGTCTTGAATGCCCTCGCTGCCATCGCCATGGCCATGCAGTGCGGGGTCACTTTTGATGAGTGCAGCAGGGCGCTTTCTTCTTTTGGTGGTGTTGCGCGTCGCTACGAAAAGCGTGGGGAGGACGGCGGTGTCACGTTTATTGACGACTACGCGCATCTTCCTACCGAGATTGCAGCGGTGCTAAAAGCTTCGCGTGACGAGACCGACAACTGGAAACGAGTAGTGGCAGTGTTTCAGCCCAATCGGTTTAACCGGATGAATGTGCTGTCACCACAGTATGCAAATGCTTTTGTTGGTGCAGACCTTGTAGTGGTCACCGAGATTTATGCGTCGGGTACCACGCCGATAGAGGGCGTGACTGGGCATCTTGTCGTGGATGCGGTGCAACAAGCGCATCCCACCGCAACAGTTGTGTGGCAACCAATGCGCAAAGGCCTTATCGATTTTCTCGCTAACGAATTAACAGCAGGCGACCTGTGCATTTCGATGGGTTGTGGAGACATCGAATCGCTACCAGACGAGGTAATTGAGCGCCGCACGGCTCAGCGGGGTGAATTGTGAGCACCCCTCGGGCTGCAAAACGACCCATCACAACCGAAGACGTAGAGCGCGCTTCACAGATTTTGGGTGATCGAGCACGTCGCGATGTTTCGCTGGCTCCGTTCACGACTTACCGAGTAGGCGGAGCGGCCGCATTGCATGTTCATGTTTCGTCAATGGACGATCTGTATCAAGTGAGTGAAGCGCTTACCGAAGTTGATATGGATGTGCTTGTAATCGGACGAGGTAGCAACATGCTCATCTCCGATACAGGGTTCTCAGGGATTGCTCTTACTTTTGGTGCGTTTGCGGATTACATCGACTTGCCACAAAGAGACGACTATCCGGGTGCCGCGCCGCTGGCATTATTCGGTGGCTCAGTGACACTTCCCGTTGCAGCTCGGCAAAGTGTGAAGCGCGGTTTAACTGGTCTGGAATGGGGTGTGGGGGTGCCTGGCTCTATAGGTGGTGCCGTCCGAATGAATGCAGGCGGCCATGGTTCCGATATGGCGTCGTCGCTCGAATCGGTTCGGGTGTTTCACTTGCGCAAGGGCAGGGAGTTCGAGCTTGAAACAGACGATCTTGGTCTGCGCTTTAGGGGCTCGGCATTAACAGATCATCATGTTGTGTTGAGTGCGACTTTACGTTTGGGCTGGCTGTCGGAGGACGATTCGGGGGAGGACAGACTCACCGAAATAGTTCGCTGGCGTCGAGAGAATCAACCCGGTGGGCAGAATGCGGGTTCGGTTTTTGTCAACCCAATTCCGGGCGAAATTTCGGCCGGGGCACTAATTGATGAGTGCGGTTTGCGTGGTTTTCGTATTGGAACTGCGCAGGTTTCGGAGAAGCACGCAAACTTCATTCAAGCCGATGAGGGGGGTTCTTCGCACGATGTGGTTGCAGTGATGGCCGAAGTTCGTAGGCGCGTGTACGAGCAACATGGTCATCAATTGCGAAGCGAGATCCGATTAGTTGGTTTCGATGCGGAAGCCAACCCACAGTTCGCCGACGTGTTGTCGAGCGAATCCGACACCAGTGTTGCAACAATTCGTCTGGAACAAATCATTGAGAGGATCGCTAGTAGCGAGTCTCGGCCGGACGCCTCAATCCCACTGTCGGTATTGAGCGGCTCGCAACTTCCGGCACAAGATGCCGACCTTTCGCCCGAAGTGTTGAACGAACTGCGTGAGGCATTTGCTAAAGACCCAACTGGAGGCATTGCGCAACCGGAGACCTCGCGTGTCGTCATTGTTGACCCATCGATCGTGGATATCGAACCGTTGGGGGACGTGGATGTAACCGTTGGAGCGACGGAGTCATCATCAACCAGGGTTGTCATCGTCGATGAAGATCTTCGCCAATCGACCGATGACGATTTCCCGGCCGACACCCAATCGCAAACAGTGCATCATGCTCCGACGAGCACAAGAGTGCGGATCTTTGATGAAGATGGTGTTGATGTCTCGCTCGCCGAGATAGTTGATCCAGGACACTGGGGAACTCCGGGTTCAATTCGAAATCGATTAACGAAATTGTTTAGGCGTGGTGCAGCACAGCCTAAAAATAGGCGCAAACAATTGCTCGTTGCGATTGCGTCCGTGGTCGGATTGCTTTCCCTTCTGATAGTCCTTCTTGCGTCGCCCATTTTCTCGGTGCGTAACGTGAAAGTTGAGGGAGTTCGATACGCCAATTCCGAGTTAATAGAAAGTGTGATCGCTTCATTGAAGGGCGAATCGGTGTTGACGGTAGATACCAACGTGTTGCAGGACCGGCTAGAAAGCGACCCGTGGATCGAATCCTCGCGAATCAAGACATTTTTGCCAAGTACTGCAATTATCGAGATAAATGAAAGGCTTCCTGCGGCGTGGTTTGTTGGCGTAGATAATCGTGCGCGCGTCATCGATGTTGACGGTCTTGTGTTGGCGGTGCTTGATGGAAGGCCAACTGAGTACATGCTGATCGATGGTGTTGGACCAAATCTCATTGCTGGTGCTACGACGGCACCCGAGTATCGGGCTGCGGCGCAACTAGCGCAGTCGCTTCCTGCTGAGCTTCAGCCGCTGGTCAAAAACCTTGGGGTTGGAGGCGCCGACTCTGTCACGATGACTCTGACCACGGGGACTCTGGTGAAATTCGGCGAGCCAGTGGATATGCGTAACAAACTGGTCAATGTGGTCGTCCTTCTCCGTCGGCAAGACCCCAATGGAATCCTCGAAATCGATGTTTCTGGAGGGACTCCGGTCGTTAAATCCTCGTAAGTGCGGGGGTTTTTGGCCGGATTCGTGGTGGTATCGCTCGGGGCAACCCTCGGTTTATGTAAGGCTGAAGGACGAGTTAAAAAAGTACATACGGTTTTTTCGATGCTTCCCATCGATCCCAGGAGGAAAATTACAATGGCTGGTGCACCACAGAACTATCTCGCAGTGATCAAAGTGATCGGTGTTGGTGGTGGCGGCGTAAATGCCATTAACCGCATGATCGACGCAGGCCTACGAGGTGTCGAGTTCGTGGCGGTGAATACCGATGCTCAGGCACTGTTGATGAGTGATGCCGATTTCAAAATTGATATTGGTCGCGAGCTCACTCGTGGTCTAGGCGCCGGAAGCGATCCAGAAATTGGTCGTGAGGCTGCAGAAACATCCCGCGCCGATATTGAAGAATTGGTGAGCGGTGCAGACATGGTGTTCATTACTGCAGGCGAAGGTGGTGGCACCGGTACGGGTGCTGCGCCGATCATCGCCGAGATCGCCCGCGCTGCTGGCGCGCTAACTGTCGGAATCGTCACGCGCCCATTTGGTTTCGAAGGTCGACGTCGTTCGCTTCAGGCCGAATCTGGAATCAACAAATTGAAAGACAAAGTAGACACGTTGATCATCATTCCGAACGAGCGGTTGCTCTCTGTTGCCACCGACAAGACAAGCCTGCTCGACGCCTTCCGCAAAGCAGACGATGTTCTCTTGCAGGGTGTTGCTGGAATTACCAACTTGATCACAACGCCTGGTCTTATCAACACAGACTTTGCCGACGTCAAGATGATTTTGACAAACGCTGGTAGCGCATTGATGGGCACTGGCAAGGCAACTGGCGATAACCGAGCGATCAATGCCGCAAACGCAGCGATCAACTCACCATTGCTCGAATCCTCAATTGAGGGCGCCCGAGGTATTTTGCTCAATATCACCGGCCCGTCGGATATGGGCTTGTTCGAGTTGAACTCGGCCGCCGAAATCGTTCATGGCGTAGCGCATCAGGACGCCAACATCATTTTCGGAACGGTCATTGACGACGAACTCGAAGATGAGGTGCGCGTGACAGTTATCGCCGCAGGCTTCGATCGAACCGAGACATCCGGCTCGCGTGCCGCTGCTCGTGATCAACGAACAGTTGATAACCGCCCTGCCGACAACAAGGGAAGTCGGTTGAAAGAGTTGTTTGGTTCGGGCGAAGATCCATTGCGTGATGACAGCGATGGCCTCGACGTTCCTTCATTCTTGAAATAAACGTTTTCAAACAGGCGTGAACGCCGCAGAGGTAGCAGAACGAGTAGCGGTTGTACGCCAGCGCATAGTTGAGGCTGGTGGTACAAACGTCGAGCTTGTCGCTGTAACGAAGACGTTTGACGAAACTTCCTGGTTCGCCGCACGGGAGGCTGGCGTCGACGGAGTAGGTGAAAACTACGCGCAGGAACTTGCCGCCAAGGCCCAACAAGTCCCCATCGAGATTCGTCCAACCGTGCACTTCATCGGACAATTGCAAAGCAACAAAGTGAAGATGATCAGCGAAATCGTCGACGTTTGGCAGTCGGTTGATCGGATATCGATAATTGATGAGATTCTTCGCCGCACCCCTGACAAGCCGCCCCGGGTATATGTGCAGGTAAACACCACGAACGAAGTGGGCAAGGGCGGGTGCGAGCCAGAAACAGTGGAGGCCGTTGTAGCCCACGCGGTACGCAGTGGGGCAGTCGTTGAAGGGCTGATGACGGTGGGCCCAACCGACGGCGATATGGCCAAAACCCGGGTTGCATTTCGTCTGCTGCGATCAATTGCTCATGATCTTGGGCTTCGCGGATTGAGTATGGGAATGACCAACGATCTAGAAATCGCCGTAGAGGAGGGCTCGACGCTGGTTCGCGTTGGTTCGGCCATTTTTGGCAACCGCTCTGCTCTGTAGGAACCCCTATAACACCCACGAATACGCCTATTGGGCTATTCTTTGAGGGATGTCAATGTTCCGAAAAGCAATGGATTATCTAGGTCTTGGGCCAGATGATGCATATGACGATTACGACGCTTCGGTTGCACAAGTTCGACCAGAGCGTCAGCGCCAAGTTCGTTCTACGCAGGCTCGTCCTTCACGTCAAGTTGTTCAGGAATACGACGACTACGAAGAAGAGTACGACGAGCCGATGCCAGAGCCGCGCGGAGTGCGCGCAAGACAGCCACAAGTTCGTGATGACTCCAGCGTGCAATTGCGCCCATCTACAAATCGTTCGGTGCCAACTGTCCGTCCACTTTCGGTTTCAACTGCAGAAGCAGTTACTGTTCGACCAACTCGCTACGACCAAGCCAAAGACATTGCTGATTTATTGAAGTCTGGTCAGCCAGTTGTCATGAACATCTCTGGCGCTGACGAAGAAACTGCACGACGCTTGATCGATTTTGTATCGGGTCTTGTCTATGGTCTCGAGGGCCAAATCGAAAAAGTATCACCAGGCGCATTTTTGATTAAGCCTTCCGGAGTTCGCGTCTCACGCGGTTAACGAATCGACAACACTGATGATTAGAGAACTGCTCTGCCAACTCGTCAGTTTGTACGTTTTGCTCATCATTATTCGCGTCATTAGCTCTTGGTTTCCTGCCAACCCCAATGGCCCATTCGGACAAATCATTCGTTTGGTTTTTCGTGCAACCGACCCAGTGTTGTTGCCGGTGCGGCGTGCGGTGCCTTTTGCTGGCCCACTCGATTTGTCGCCGATCATTGTTGTGCTATTCCTCAATATCGTCGTTCAACAGTTCATTCTCGGCTGCTAATTTCTGCACCCAGAGTGCCCAAGCCGTACACTGACGCACCGTGACGTATCCATCGGTAGAGCCGCAGCCGCAGTTTCCGGCGCTTGAAAATGAGACGCTCGCGTATTGGGCAAGTGACAAAACATTCGAAGCGTCCATTGCTCAACATGAAGCTGGCGCGAATGGCGAAAATGAGTATGTCTTTTACGACGGACCACCCTTCGCCAACGGTTTGCCACACTACGGACACTTGCTCACGGGTTTTGTTAAGGATGCAGTGCCTCGCTATCAGACCATGCGGGGAAAGCGCGTCGAGCGTCGTTTCGGTTGGGATTGCCATGGATTGCCGGCAGAGGCAGAAGCCGAACGGCAGTTAGGAATTTCTGGAACACAAGCCATTACCGATTTCGGGATTGAGAAATTCAACGACTACTGCAAAGTTTCGGTGTTGCAGTACACCAGCGACTGGGAGCGTTATGTAACGCGGCAGGCTCGTTGGGTTGATTTTGCAAATGACTACAAAACGCTTGATATGCCGTATATGGAAAGCGTGATGTGGGCATTCAAGGCTCTTTGGGACAAAGGGCTTATTTATGAGGGCTTCCGTGTTTTGCCTTATTCGTGGGCGCTTGAAACTCCGCTCTCAAATACTGAAACGCGCATGGACGATGCCTACAAACAGGTGCAAGACCCAGCCCTCACGGTCGGTTTTACCCTAGAAAATGGTGACTCGCTGCTGGCTTGGACAACCACGCCGTGGACATTGCCGAGCAACTTGGCTTTGGCGGTTTCGCCCGATGTTGAATACGTTCGCGTGTCGCATGAAGGCAAGGTGTATGTCCTCGCACAGGCCCGACTGGATGCGTACGCCAAAGAGCTCGAGGGTGCGGTTGTTCTTGAGACGGTGATGGGTTCCACGCTTGTGGGCATGCGCTACACACCGCTGTTTCCTTACTTTGCAGACCACTCCGATGCGTTTCGAGTGCTGTCTGGCGATTTTGTTACAACCGAAGATGGAACGGGCGTTGTGCACATGGCGCCTGGTTTCGGTGAGGACGACCAAAGAGTATGTAAGGACAACGGCATTGAACTCGTAGTTCCAGTTGACAGCAGGGGACAGTTCACCAGTGAGGTTCCTGACTTTCAGGGTCAATTGGTGTTTGATGCAAACCCATTGATCATTCGTGCACTAAAAGACCGCGGTGTGGTGTTGCGCCACGAAACGTACGACCACGCATACCCGCATTGTTGGCGCACAGGTAAGCCCCTTATATATAAGGCCGTGAGTTCTTGGTTTGTCAACGTGACATTGATCAAGGATCGAATGGTCGAACTAAACAACACCATTACTTGGGTGCCCGACCATTTGCAGCAGGGAAGTTTTGGCAAGTGGCTCGAGAATGCTCGCGATTGGACAATCAGCCGCAATCGTTTTTGGGGTTCGCCTATTCCGGTTTGGCGAAGTGATGATCCGATGTATCCCCGCATTGATGTGTACGGAAGCGTTGCCGAACTAGAGCGCGACTTTGGAGTCAAAGTTGCCGATCTGCACCGTCCAATCGTTGATGATCTGGTTCGACCAAACCCAGATGATCCAACCGGCAAATCGATGATGCGTCGAGTGCCTGAAGTGTTGGACTGCTGGTTTGAAAGTGGTTCTATGCCATTTGCTCAGGTGCATTACCCATTTGAGAACCAAGAATGGTTTGAGAAGCACAATCCAGGTGATTTCATCGTGGAATACATCGGCCAAACTCGTGGCTGGTTCTACACGTTGCATGTTTTGGCTACGGCGTTGTTCGATCGTCCGGCATTTTCAACCTGTGTTAGCCATGGCATTGTCCTCGGCGCGGACGGAGCCAAGATGTCCAAGAGTCTGCGCAACTATCCAGACCCAATGAATGTCTTTGATACTTACGGAGCCGACGCAATGCGTTGGTATCTCTTGTCTTCTTCCATTTTGCGCGGTTCCGACTTTGCCGTTACCGAGGAAGGCATTCGTGACACCGTTCGACAGGTGATGCTGCCGCTTTGGAACAGTTGGTATTTTCTTTCGCTCTATGCGAATGCGGAGGCGAAAACAGGATCGATCAATTATTCGTCAACAAATGTCCTGGATGTGTACATCTTTTCCAAACTGCACAAGCTTGTTGCAGAGGCAACTAAGTTGATGGACTCGTACGACTTGTTTGAAGCGTGTCAGCAAGTGCGGGGGTTTTTGGATGCGCTGACCAACTGGTACATCCGTCGCAGCCGTGATCGCTTTTGGGCGGGTGACCAAGACGCAATCAATACTTTGCATACAACTCTTCACGTTTTGACACGAGTGATTGCGCCACTGTTGCCACTTACGAGCGAAAAAATCTTTCGTGGTCTGACCGGCGAGCGAAGCGTTCATTTGCAAACGTGGCCGTCACCCGGCGAGATTCCTTGCAATAATGATTTGGTTACCGTGATGGACCAGGTGCGCGATGTTTGCAGCAGCACACTTTCGCTACGTAAGGTTCACGCGCGACGAGTTCGTCTCCCGCTTGCAAAGTTGACGGTTGCCTCCCCGTTGGCCGAAGGTTTGCGTCCATTTATTTCGATTATCACCGACGAAGTGAATGTTCAAGAAGTCGTACTTTCTACCGATGTCGCTGGCGTTGCGCGGCACGAATTGCAAGTTATACCGGCTGCGCTTGGGCCCAGATTGGGTTCGAACACGCAGAAGGTGATTGTCGCTGTTAAGAAGGGCGATTGGAAGCAGACAGGGGAAACCATTGTTGCCGGTGGTGTTGAATTGCAACCCCACGAATTTCAGTTGAAACTGATGGCCGCAGTCGGTGACGCAGACTCTCTCGCGAGCGCAGCTTTGCAAGATGGCCAAGGCATTGTTCTGTTGGATATCCAACTCACGCCGGCGCTACTTGCCGAAGGTGCCGCCCGTGACGTAGTGCGAGCGGTGCAGCAAGCACGCCGCGAGGCCAAGCTTTTGGTCTCCGACAGAATCACCCTCACCTTGGGCCTCCCCGAGGATCTAGCCCAGCAGATTGCCCCATTCATGTCGTATATCGCCGCAGAGACGCTTGCAGAGCTCACAACGATGGACCCGAACGCGGTACGGGCAACCGATTTAGACGGAACTCCCATCTATGTTGGGGTGGAGCGACTACGGTAAAGCGCCAAGTCAGGGAGACAGTGATGCCTACATCAAAAAAGAAGATCGCCAAGAAGAAGCCAGTAGCCAAGAAGAAGCCGGCGCCAAAGAATGCCCAGGCTGCCAAAAAGAAGGCTGACGCCCTGAAGGCCGCGGCAAAAAAGAAGGCCGATTTGGCAAAGAAACTGGCTGCCAAAAAGAAGGCTGACGCCCTGAAAGCAGCGGCAAAGAAGAAGGCGGAGTTGGCAAAGAAACTGGCTGCCAAGAAGAAGGCTGATGCCCTGAAGGCTGCGG
>CAZNBF010000011.1:0-7533 GCA_964571325.1 uncultured Acidimicrobium sp. | reverse complement strand
GAGTTGGCAAAGAAACTGGCTGCCAAGAAGAAGGCTGATGCCCTGAAGGCTGCGGCAAAAAAGAAGGCCGAGTTGGCAAAGAAACTGGCTGCCAAGAAGAAGCTCGAGGCTCAGAAAGCTGTTGCAATCAAGAAGGCCGCCGAAGCCGCCAAGAAAAAGGCGAAGCGCGAAGCCGAGCTCGCAAAAAAGAAACTTGCTGCTGAGAAAAAGAAGCAGCAGATCATCGCTCAGAAAGAGAAGCTCCTTGCCGCGAAGGAGAAGGCTAAAGAGAAAGCTCGCATTGAAGCCGAACGTCTGGCCGCGAAGGCTGCTCTTGAAGCAGAGCGCATTGCAGCACGCGAAGCCAAAGAGGCAGCGCGATTGTTGGCCTTGGCCGAAAAAGAAGCGGCTCGAGAGGCAGCGCTTCGCGCAAAGAGGAAACCAGAGCCGCCACCACGTCCACCGATTATCAAAACCGAGTTTGTGGATGGTCTGCAAGGAACAAAGGAATTTGATATCAAGTTCCTCACATCCCAGCGTGAAATGTTGTTGGAAAAGCGCGGGTTGCTTACGCGCCAGGCTGTGCGCCTAGAAGACGAAGCTCATGCATTGATTGAAGACGTCGAAATGGGAGACGTGCAGTTTGACGAAGAGGGTGGCGAAGGCGACACCATGGTTGTGGAGCGTGAGCGTGACTTAATGTTGTCGGCGCAAGCACGGCAGGAAGTGGAAGAGATTGATGCTGCGATCGAGCGTTTGAAAACAGGCGAGTACGGATACTCGGTACACAGCGGCTTGCCTATTCCCCGCGAGCGTTTGAAGGCAATTCCATGGACGACCGAATCGGTGCAAGAGCGCGTCGGTGGCATTGGGCGTTAATGACCGATAATCGGCGAATTCGTCGATTGAGCATTTCCATCGCAGTATTTGTGGCGGTGCTTGATCAGTTGACAAAGCATTGGGCGTTAAACAAATACAACGATGGATCATTCACCGATCTCGTCGGGTCGTTGCGTTTCAAACTCACGTACAACCAGGGCATGGCGTTTTCGCGTGGCACTGGGATTGGGCCTGTTATCGGCGTTTTGGCTCTCATCATCATCGTGGTCATGTTGTTGTCACTGAAGCGTGCCGACACTCGATCTACTCGGATTGCAGCCGGCCTGATAATCGGTGGCGCGGTAGGCAATGTTTTGGACAGAGCGTTCAGAGGCTTGGGATGGATGCGGGGCGCGGTCATCGATTTCATCGACCTTCAATGGTGGCCTGTGTTCAATGTCGCCGATGTAGCCATCGTTTCGGGTGCGATACTGATGATGCTCTCGCTGTTCAAAGAAAAGCGTGAACCATCCGCAGTACAAGCAGAGGCAAAACATGTTGATTGAACTTATTCCAGCGGCGTTACACGAGCAGCGATTAGATCGCGTGGTTTCGTTGATTTCCGATATCAGTCGTGCATCAACAGCGACTCTCATTTCGGTTGGCGGAGTTGTAGTCGATGGCGAAGTGGCAACGGCGGGCAAGGTCAAGGTTCGCGAAGGTCAGCAAGTGTCAATTGATACTTCGCTCCTGCCGCGCAAAGAGTTGCCTCAACCGGATCCAAATGTTTTGCTTGACATTGTGTATCAAGATTCTGATGTAGCCGTTATCAACAAGGCACCGGGAATGGTGGTGCATCCTGGTGCGGGCAATCCTTCTGGCACGATGGTTAATGGTGCGCTTGCACTGTTCCCAGAAATGGCATCTGTTGGAGACACGCTGCGACCGGGAGTTGTGCATCGTCTGGATGCAGGGACAACCGGGTTGATGGTGATGGCTCGAACACAGAAGGCTTACGAGTCCTTGGTGGATGCTCTTTCTCGTCGTGACGTGACGCGCAAGTATGTTGCCTTGGTGTGGGGTCATCCAAGCGTGCAAGAAGGCATCATTGATGCGCCAATCGGTCGCGACCACAGAGATCCGACGAAGATGGCGGTGATGGTGGATGGCAAGACTGCGAGGACCAAGTTTGATGTGGTGCGTACATTTAATTTGCCGCAGCCATGCGCCCTTATCGAATGCCAATTAGAAACAGGACGGACTCATCAGATTCGTGTCCACTTGGATTCCATCGGCCATCCTGTTGTGGGCGACGCGACCTATGGCGGCGCCCGAAGCTCGCTGTCGTGTTCTCGGCCAATGTTGCATGCAACTGCGCTGCGTTTTACTCATCCGTCTTCTGGTGAAGAAATGGGCTTCGAAGTGCCGATCCCCGATGATATGAATCAGATTGTTGGACGTTGCTCGTAAAAAGTTAGTGATGTAGTTCTGGCCACGGGTCGGAGCCCTGCGCAGCTCGTGCAATTTTTGCCAACGTGTAGTCGGCAAGGTGATGTCGCATGTGTTCACCGGCCACATTCCAAATTGCTAGCAAAACGCAATGACCTTCGTGGTCGCACGAGCCATCCTGGTGTGGTTGTCCGAAGTCGCCCAATGTGATTGGCCCATCCGCGGCCGCAATAATTTCGGAGAGCAAGATCTCCTCGGGAGGGCGGGCAAGCACATAGCCGCCGCCAACTCCTCGCTTCGATTTCACTAGGCCTGCGCCTTTGAGGACGAGCAAAATTTGTTCTAGATACGGTTGGGGTAGAGCAGTGCGTGTGGCGATGTCGCGAACAGACGTTGGTCCGGTTTCGTCCGCATGTAGAGCCAACGACAGCAAGGCTCGACACGCATAATCGCCTCTAGTAGAAACACGCACAGATGTAGTGTAGAACAATGGTTCAACCAAGGCTTCCTCTCTACGCAGGGGGCAACGTTTCGGCAATCATTCCTGCTCTCCTTGGTCCGCAAGGCACTCGTGTGATTCCCTCATGGATGCCAGCGCCAGTTGAATCCGCACGGAATGTGGTGCTTCTCGTAGTCGATGGGTTGGGGTGGCATCAACTACAGGCACACAAACAGTTCATGCCCACACTGTCAACAATGGTTGGTGCAGCCATAACAACCGTTGCTCCTACAACCACAGTGACCGCACTCACGTCGATCACCACAGGTTTGGCACCGGGTGAGCACGGAATGATGGGCTATCGGATGGACATGGGCCGACAGGTTGTGCAAATGCTGAGATGGGGGGACGACAAAGGTGATTTACGATCGTTGTACCCACCAGAGATCGTTCAGCCGACTCCACCGTTTATGGGCTCGTCTGTTCCAGTGGTGAGCAAGGCCGAGTTTGACTCCACTGCGTTCACGGCTGCACATTTGCGCGGAACCCGTTCGTACGGTTGGCGAGCCGCGTCGAGCATTGCAGTTACTGTCGGATCATTGCTCCGTGGAGGGCAACAATTCGTTTACGCCTATTACGACGGTGTCGACAAGATCGCGCATGAACGTGGTTTTGGCGAGTTCTACGAGGCAGAGCTGCGGACTGTGGATCGATTGATTGGTGATATCGCCGAACAGCTCACACCGGATTCGGTGTTGCTTGTTACGGCAGATCATGGCCAGGTTCATGTGGGGACCAACACCATCGTTCCGCACGCAGATGTTGTTGCGGGGGTTGCTTATCAATCCGGCGAAGGTCGCTTCAGGTGGTTACATACCAAGGGAGGCGCCACCGAAGATGTGTTGGCAGCGGCGAAATCTCACTACGCCGATGTTGCGTGGATTGTTTCGCGCGACGAAGCAATTGATGGGGGTTGGTTCGGTCCGCGCGTTACTGACGCGGCAAGAAAGCGATTAGGAGACGTAGCGCTCCTTCCATTCACCGACACCAGTTTTGAGGACGCCGGAGATACCGGGCCATTCCAACTCGTATGTCGCCATGGCTCACTTACCGAGGCCGAAGTGGATGTCCCGCTGTTGGCGTTCCGCAGTAACGCCTGACCGAACAGGTCACTGCTAAAGTCGGCGTTCCGCCAGCCTGAAGGAGTTTGCCTTGGGGGATTCATTCACCCATCTGCACGTACACACCGAGTTCTCCATGTTGGACGGCGCTTCACGTCTGAATGAACTTGTTGGCAAGGCGAGTGAAGAGGGTATGCCCGCGCTTGGCATCACCGACCACGGCAACATGTACGGCATTCTCGACTTCTATCGCGAATGTAATGAACATGGCATTAAGCCAATTATTGGCACCGAGGCCTACATGGCCCACGAGCATCGCACAGAGCGACCTAGTCGTCGCGGAAAGATCGACGACTCTGGTGGCGATACCGAAACGGGAGGCAAGGTCTATTACCACCTGACGCTGCTTGCCGAAAACAATGATGGTTACAAGAACTTGATCAAGTTGTCCAGCCTCGCCTTTTTGGAGGGTTACTACTACCAACCGCGAATGGACTGGGAGCTTCTTGCAAGGCACAGCAAGGGTCTCATTGCAACGAGCGGTTGCCTTGGCGGGCACGTTCTACAACGACTGCTGAAAGGCGATACGGCTGGGGCGCAGCAATATGCAGGAAGATTGCAGGAGATCTTTGGTAAGGACAATTTCTTTATTGAACTGCAAGACCACGGCATTGCCGAACAGCGGCAAACTAACCCACAACTTGTCGAACTTGCACAGAAGATCGGTGCGCCGCTATTGGCCACCAATGACACCCACTACACGCACAAGCACGATCACGAAGCCCACGATGCTTTGCTCTGTGTACAAACTGGTTGCACCATTGCAGACCCAAACCGATTCAAGTTTGAAGGTACCGAGCATTATCTGAAGTCGGCACATGAAATGCGTTATCTCTTTCGCGAACAGCCGACTGCATGCGACAACACGCTGTGGATTGCCGAACGCGCAAATGTGGAGATCGAATTTGGGAAGCCAGTTCTGCCAAACTTCGAATTACCGGCGGGGTTCGCAGACGAGACTGCCTATCTCAAACACCTCACTATGGATGGCGCATCCAAGCGATGGGGCGCATCAATTCCGCCTTCGGTCGTCGAACGATTGGGCTACGAACTAAAAGTCATTTCAGATATGGGATTCAGCTCGTACTTTCTCATCGTTTGGGACTTGATTCGTTTTGCGCGCGAACAAAACATTCGAGTGGGCCCCGGCCGAGGATCTGCCGCTGGCTGCGCCGTTGCCTACTGCTTGCAAATCACCAACTTGGATCCAATTAAATACGATTTGTTGTTCGAGCGGTTCCTTAACCCAAGCCGTGTTTCCATGCCCGACATCGATATGGACTTCGACTCGCGTTATCGCGATCAAATGATTAAGTACGCGGCCGATAAATACGGCCGTGATCACGTTGCCCAAATCATCACGTTCGGCACAATCAAGTCGCGCAACGCGGTGCGTGATGCCGCCCGTGTGTTGGGCTATCCATATGCGTTAGGCGACAAGATTGCCAAGCTCATGCCGCCAGTGGTGATGGGTCGTGATACTCCGTTGAAGTACTGCTTCGAGGAAGACAAGCTCGACAAGGAACACCGAGCCGGGTATCAAGCAGCTACCGAGCTCCGTGATCTTTGCGATGCAGATCATGACGTCAAACGGATCATGGACGTTGCTCGCGGACTAGAGGGGCTAAAGCGTTCGGTCGGAATACACGCGGCTGCGATGGTGATCACGAAAGAGCCGCTCACCGAGTACTTGCCCGTGCAACGTAAACCTGAACAGGGCCAGAAACCCGAAGATGCACCGGTGGTTACCCAATACGAAATGCACGGTGTGGAGGCGCTGGGTCTACTCAAGATGGACATCTTGGGACTGCGCAACCTGGACGTTTTGTCGGATGCTAATCAGATGATTCGTGCCACTCGAGACCCGAATTTTGACATCGACGACATCCCTATGGACGATAAGCCAACCTATGCGCTACTTTCGCGCGGCGACACCATCGGAGTGTTTCAGTTGGAATCGCCCCCGATGCGAGCGCTTCTCCGTTCGCTGATTCCGGAGCGATTCGAGGACTTGTCTGCAGTGTTGGCTCTGTATCGGCCTGGGCCGATGGGCGCCAATATGCACAACGACTTTGCGGACTTTAAAAATAAGCGCAAGAAAAACACCTACTTCCACCCCGATGCAGAAGAGACACTCGGCGACACATTTGGGCTCATGATTTATCAGGAAAGTCTCATGCGCGTTGCCCAGAAGTTTGCTGGCTACTCATTGGCAGAGGCCGACAACCTTCGCAAGGCATGCGCAAAGAAGGTTCCCAAGTTGATGGAGGAGCAGCGCGAAACATTCGAAACCGGATGTGATCGGCTTGGTTACGGTCGGAAGCTGGGCGAGGAACTCTTCGACGTCATTGTCAAGTTCGCCGACTACGCATTCGCAAAAAGTCACGCATATGGCTATGGCCTCATTTCATATCAAACGGCATACCTGAAGGCTCACTTTCCTGTCGAGTACATGGCGTGCCTGTTAACAAGTGTTAAGACCAACTACGAGAAAGCGGCAACGTATCTCTCGGACGCTCGAACGAGCAACATCACGGTGCTGACGCCCGATATCAACAAGTCCGGCATCAACTTCGAACCCGTGGTGGTTGATGGGGTAGCCAAAATTGCTTTCGGTCTTTCTGGCATTCGCAACGTTGGTGAAGCCTTGGTCGGATTGGTTGTTCAGCATCGAAACGAGCAGGGCCCATTTGAATCTTTTTATGATTTTGCCGAACGCGCTCCCGAGCAGGTGCTCAACAAGCGTGCGGTCGAATCACTGATCAAGGCTGGCGCATTCGACAACTTGGGACACCCTCGTAAAGGTTTGCTCGCTGTCTTCGAATCGGTTATTGACACAACAATGGCACGGCGACGCGAACGGGATCAGGGTGTGATGAGTTTGTTCGGCGATTTGGGCGAGACAACAGAAGGTTTTTCCGAGCGCCAGATTATTCCAGATTTGCAATTTGATAAGTCCGAGCAGTTGAAATTTGAAAAGGAAATGCTCGGCTTGTACGTTTCGGATCACCCGTTGATGGGCATCGAGGGTGCGCTGAGACGAAGGGTCGATTGTTCAATTCCAGATGCGCTCGAATCGGCTGATGGTGCATTTGTCGTCATCGGAGGAATCATCAACAACTTGAAGCGTCGCTACACGCGAAAGGGCGATCAAATGGCAACGTTTGACCTTGAAGATTTACAGGGGTCAATTGAGGTAACGGTGTTTCCAAAGACGCTCGAGAAATTCGGGCACCAATTGGTGGATGACATCATCGTTTCCGTGAAAGGTCGGCTCGATCGGCGAGACGACTCGCGGGTTGGTTTTATGGCCATGGATGTCACGGTGCTCGAGGGGCTTCGTGTTCTTCAAGAAGCTCTGCATATCAAGGTTGCCGCGCAGGCAATAACCGAGACAATGATTGACGATTTAAAGGCGACATTGAGCGAGCATCCGGGCAGTTCGCCCGTATTCCTTCACGTTGCTGGCGATAAAGCCCTTCGCCTCAGCAGCGAGTTCGATGTCAACCTGGACCGAGTTATTGGGCAATTGCGCGCAACGTTCGGAGATGCTGCGTACATCGCCTGACGCAACTGTCCGAAAGGCTTTTTTTGCTGGCAGAATAGAGGTATGTCAGTTGAGGTAGATACACGAGATTGTGCGTCCCTTACAGAAATCGAATTAGA
>CAZNBF010000010.1:0-23917 GCA_964571325.1 uncultured Acidimicrobium sp. | reverse complement strand
CGTAAAGGGCAACGTTGACGAGCCCAAATACAAAACCAAATCGATATGTCTCGCGAATGTAACGCAAATAGCTGTAGCCATCGAGCAGATCAACAAGGGCAAAGAATCCATCAAAGTACAGGAGCCAAGTGGCTATCTGCAGTGTCTGGGGCTGCATCCGATCGAACCATCGTTTGAAATTGATTTGCTGCACGGGATCATTATTGCAGACATAGCCTGTGGATATGCGTTCGGGCTTTGTGTCATTTGTTGGTAGACCAAATGTCGGCAAGTCAACACTGTTGAATGCTATTTGCAAGAGAAAAGTGAGCATTGTTTCCGACAAACCGCAAACTACACGAACCCGGGTTCGTGGAGTAGTGACGAATGAAGATACTCAAGTGGTTTTCGTAGATACTCCCGGATTGCACAAAGCAGTCAGTGCGCTCGGAGAGCGTGTAAATGCAACGGCACTCGAGTCGACGAAGGATGTCGACGTTGTGTGTCTCGTGATTGATGCAACCGCGCCATTCGGCGCAGGTGACAAATGGGTCAGCAGTCATATAGATATGTCGAAAGCAATCGTGGTGCTGAACAAGGTTGACAAGGCTGGTCCAACGAAGGTGCTGAAGCAATTGACCGCGCTCAGCCAGTTGAACGCCGCCGAATACTTTCCGGTTTCGGCCGCAACAGGCGAAGGCGTTGAGGTTCTGATGCGCTATCTGCAAAGCAAGATGCCGGAAGGTGAGATGTTGTACCCAGCCGACATGGTTTCAGAGACCCCAGAATCCACTTGGATAGCCGAACTTGTTCGCGAACAGCTGCTTGTTTATACCAATCAAGAATTGCCGTATTCCATTGCAACTCGTGTTACCGAATGGGAGCCACCCCGTGTGCGCGTTGAGATAGTCGTAGAACGTGAGAGCCAAAAGGGAATGGTCATTGGCAAAGGTGGTGCCATGTTGAACGTTGTTGGTACGAACGTACGCAAGCAACTTCCGAAAGGCATGTTTCTAGAACTAGCAGTTGTTGTCGACAAGAACTGGCAACAGCGAGCCGAACGAGTTGAACGACTTGGCTACTAATCGCCGACAATGATGTTGGTGTAATCGTCAAAAGTCACGGGCTCGCCAGCACTGCTGAGATCACCGCGGCCTCGCGGTACCACAATCGCTCTTCCGTCAACGTAAAAGACAACCTGACCGATACCTGGGCGGCTTGTCAACGTCAATACGATCTGAGCGATAGCAAGTCGTTGGTCCCCAGCCGACAAAGAGTTAAGAAAAGTTCGGGTGGCGTTTACTGTTGCTACACCCCGGTCGACGTTGACGCTTGCTTGAAGTGTCGATGGAATAGCGCTTCTGAGTCCGTCATTATTTACGTCGTCAATCAAGCCTTCGGTCAGTGCGGTAAGCGTTCCATTCGCATCCACGGGGCTTTTTACTAAACGTTGAACCTTGGTGATGGAGGAGTTTCGTATGAAGAACAAATCTACCTGTTCGTATTCGGTGCCTGGTGGGTCCGAAGATTGCGGGGAGGTCGTAGCGGGTGATTGTGGGACGGTTGTTTGTGCCACGCCCAGTTCAAATGGAATTTCGTCGGTCGAAATCGTTTCGAAGGCGCCACTGTTCGGCACCGAACACGCGGGCAAAAACAGCAAACAACAAAGTGCGATTGGCACGTGCCTACGCATGCTCGCCGCCCTTTTCGTCGATGTCTTGCCTTTGTATGATTCGCAATACGGTGACGCAAAAACGTGCACCACCCGTTGGTGACGTCTCGACGACAGCATCGCCGCCCAAAGCACGGGCATGCTCTCGCACAATGGCTAATCCCAACCCGCTTCCTGTGCTGTTCCGAGATGGTGTGCTGCGGGCGAAACGATCAAATATGCGCTCACGTTCGCTGAGTGTGACCCCGATTCCGGAGTCATCAACTGTTAGTACGAAATAGTCGCCGTTTCGATCAAGACCGACCCGAATTGCGCCACCACCATGATCTCGAGCATTTTCGAGAAGGTTGAGCAAAATTCTTTCTATTCGTCTTCGGTCAATCAGCGTTTCATCTTCGCCGAACCCATTCGGCTCGACGCCACGGACAGATGATTGGAATGGCACGGTTGAAAACCCATGGTGCGACATGATTCGATCTATCAAGTCCGACAAGCGGAGGTATTCCAGGCTTGATTCGCTAGCACCCGCGTCTAAGCGAGAGAGCTCGAGAAGATCTAGCACCGTTCGGTCAAACCGCTTCACTTGTGATGCCGTTATGTCGATGGCTTGTTGATTGCGTTCGGAGAATTCATTTTTTCGGGAAACCAACACATCAACAGCAGCAGAAAGTGCAGTTACTGGTGAACGCAATTCGTGGCTTACATCACTAGCAAAACGTTGTTCGCGCTCGATCCGCAACTGAACGGCGTCGGCCATGTTGTTGAAAGAACTGACCAATTGATCCAAGTCACTATCAGATTCGTTATCAAGACGCGTGTCCAGCCCACCCGTTGCGATGTTGTTTGCCGCAGCCGCCACGCGGCTTAAGGGACGAAGTACATTGCGGCTTGTTGAAAAACCTAGGAATCCTGCTGAAAAAGTGATGATGAGTACGCCGATAATGAGAGTTGTTTGAATGGTCCGAAGTGTTGTTTGCACATCCGTCAGCGGAAACGCTTCGAAATACTGCACCCCAAGTGAAGGAATTGCCACACCGATTCCTTCGTAGGGCCTGCCGTCAAAAGTGAAACGCTGTCGGCCGGTCTGGCCAGCGATGGTGCGACGAAGTAGTTCGTTCGGTAAATCAGTTTGAGTAAATCGGAGTGGCTCTTGGGCATAGAACGCGGACGACTGTGAATCGGTTGCGTTCAGATGAAACACCGCGTATCCACCTCGCTCGCTTCTGATGTTGGTGATCATGTCTGCAATGTTGTCTCGATCGGTCGAAACAACCGTGCGCACTAATTGGGCATTGTTAAAGGCCTGCCGCTGAGCAACCTCACTTCGTTGCCCAAGCAAATATGTGCGTGTGCTTGCGTAGGTGACCACGCTGAGGAGTAGACCGGCGGCAAAGGCAGCAAGACTGAAAAAGAGAACCATACGGCCACGCAGACCAGTGAAGAATGCGCGAGAGACCCTGGTATCCATCAGATCAGCATGGCGCAACAGGGAAGCCTTTCGCCATTGCGTTGAGCAGGAACCGGCGGGGCCCAAGGGGGAGCATGGGTTCCCGCCGGTTCGATACCCAATTCTCCACTCCTCAATTGACATTCACAGCCGATTTGTGTGCTTTTTAGGTAACAATTTGTGACCATCGGGCAGAATGCATACCTGTGCATACCCTGTTGTTTGTCGAGGACGACCCAGCAATTCGAGTGGCGTTGCGTCTGGCGCTTGAAGACGAGGGCTACGTGGTGGTGGAGGCCGAGGATGGCCTGACCGGAATGCGCCTGTTCGCAGAACAAGCGATCGACTTGGTTCTGCTCGATTTGAGGCTTCCCGATATTTCGGGTTTCGAAGTGTGCCGACAGCTACGTCAAACCAGCATTGTCCCGATCATCATGGTCACCGCTCAGACAGACACCCACGATTTGGTTGCTGGGTTAGAAGCTGGCGCGGACGATTATGTAACGAAGCCGGTTGTAGCCAAGGAATTGGCTGCGCGAATACGTGCGGCACTGCGGCGTACATCGTTGACTGATTCAAAGCATTCAAGTGCTGCCAACGCTGTATCCCAATTCGGCGATATCGAACTGTCGAGAGAATTGAGTGTTGTGCGAAAAGCTGGAGTAGAGGTTTCTCTAACGAAGACCGAGTACAACCTGCTTGTGGAGTTCGCAGACCATCCCAACATGGTTCTGTCGCGAGACCAATTGCTCGAGCGTGTTTGGGGTTATGAATATCTAGGTGATAGTCGGCTGGTGGATGCGCACATTCGTCGCCTGAGAGTGAAGATCGAGAAACAACCGGATGACCCGAAGATCATCTGCACTGCGAGAGGAATGGGTTATCGACTTATTCCGCGTTGATTATTTGCTGTAAAAACGATTGGACCTCTTTGATCTCGATGGTTCGTTTCATCGGTGGAAGTACCGAACCGAGTCGTTTTCCGTAACCTTTCGTAGCCAATCTGGGGTCCAGTATTGCGACGACTCCAGAATCGTTTTGCGATCGAATGAGACGACCCGATGCTTGCGCTAGGGCTGTCGCGGCAAGCGGAATATCGATTTCGCTGAACCAGTTCTTGCCAACCACATCACGTCGTGCACTGAGGAGTGGGTCGTCTGGTCGGGGAAAGGGGATCTTGTCGATGATGACGAGGCTTAAGGCGCGCCCGGGTACATCGACTCCCTGGAAAAAACCTGCCGTCGCAAATAGACAAGATTGTTCGTCGTCGCTAAACGCATTGATCAAAGCCATTTTCGGCAGTTGATCCTGACGGAAGATGTTGAATGGGAGTCGCTTCTCCATTTCGTCCGCTGCCAAATGCATGGCTCTATACGTAGTGAAGAGCGCAAGTGTTCTTCCGCCCGCAAAATTGATAAGGCGTTCGATTTCGTCATGAACCGAGTTGTCGCGACGTGGATCATTCGGCTCTGGTAGGTGCTTTGCGCAGTACAGCATCGCTGTGTTCTCGTAGTCAAACGGGCTTCCCACATCGATGATGTCAACTGATTCTGGGTCGAGTCCGATGCGGCTTGGCATAGCCAGCGGAATAGTTGCACTTGCCAAAATGGCAAGCCGTTTGCTCCACACCCCAGCATCCATGGATGGCCCGACATTGAGCGGCGCAATTTCTAACGAACACCGTTCGACCGTTCCTGAAACAAACGCAACTTGGGATTTGCCCGCCGTTAGGCACATGTCCACAGCATCGATGACACGGTTTGCAAGCATTTGAGCACGCAAGATCTTCTGTCTTGCTTTGTCGTCCTTGCTGTCGATCGCGCGTAGTGCTTGTACGGCTTGATCGATTTTTAATCGAACATCCACCAATGCCGCCCCGACGGCGGGAGGAAATGGTAGATCGACACGCTTGCCGACGTATGGAACGAGGCAGGCGTTGAAATCGTGTGCAAGAAGCTGCAGGGCATTAGTCATCGAGTCGTCACGGATGATTGCTCGCAGTGCAGTGATGACGCCATTGATGCGCCCGGAACCTATAGACGTGCTGACGGTATTACTGATGACATCTTCAAGCTGATGCGCCTCATCAAAGACAACAACATCGTGTTCTGGCAATAGCTCACCGTTCATTGCAATGTGCAATCCGTAGATAAACGTATTAACAATCACTACGTCGGAAATGGTTGCCGATGCTCGCGCTTGTTCGGAGAAGCACCTATCCGCTGCGGGGCAACGTTGCGCGCCTGGGCACTCGTCGCTACCAACGCTGACTAACCGCCAGGCTTTGTCGCTTGGGCTCCACGTCAAATCTCCCTGGTCGCCAGTTTCGGTCTCGTCGGCCCATTCAATCAACTTTCGTACTTCGGCTTTCACCGCTGCGCTCGTGTCGTCCAGATCTAGCTTCGCCTGCTTGGGGGATTCCATCTCATCCAGTCGTTGACGACATAGGTAGTTGTTGCGACCTTTTAGAACAGACCACGTAATGGTTCGATCTAGCTCGCGTTCCAGGATGGGAATGAGCTGTGGTAGGTCGTGTGCCGCAAGTTGGTCTTGCAAAGCCTTTGTGTAGGTAGAAACCACAATTCGTTTGCCAGAAGCGATGAGCGGCACCAAATAGCCAAGTGTTTTCCCGGTACCCGTACCAGCCTGCACGATGAGATGGCGATTGGTGTTGACTGCGTTTGATACTGCCATCGCCATATCGTTTTGTCCCTGACGTTCCTCTGTGTTCGGAAGCGTGTCGGTTACTTTGCGAAGTAACTCAACAACTTCGCGCTCACGCATCAAGTAATGCCAATGCAGCGTCTAAATCGGCTGCATCAAAATCTGGCCATGGTCGTTGCGTGAAATAGACAGCAGCATGGTTGATTTGCCAAAGTAGAAAATTGGAGATGCGTGATTCGCCGGAAGTACGTACGAGTACATCTACCGGCGGCATTTGTGCGAGGTAGAGGCGTTCTTCGATTGATTGCTTTGTGACCGAGAATGTTTCGCTCTTCGACTTTCTTACAGCGCGGGCGAGTTCGGCACGGCTGCCGTAATCAAAAGCAACGGTAAGAGTCATTCCCGTGTTTGAGGCAGTGTCGGCAATTGCTTGGCGGATTGCTTTCTGTACATAGAGAGGTGTCTTCGAACCAGGTTCATCGAACGGACGACCAATCCATTGGACACGAACGTTATTCGCATTGAGTTCCTCGATGCGTCCGAACAATTGCTTGTGAAGAGCAAGGATGTGGCGCACTTCGGCTTTGGGTCGAACCCAGTTTTCTGTAGAGAAGCCAAATACGGTCAACCAGCCGACATTGCGTTTGGCTGCCTGGCGAACGACTTCTGCGAGATTTTCCTCTCCTGCAGTGTGGCCCGCGGTTCGGGGAAGCCCCCGTTTCTTAGCCCAGCGACCGTTGCCATCCATGATGCAGGCCACATGAGCCCCATGCGCGGACCGGACGGCGAGTGTTTCGTTTGCCATGTGAGCACTCACACTAGTGATGGCTCGTGCGACAATGGTGAGATGTTGTCCGTAGCCACTCTGTTTAAACGTAAGAGGAGCAAATCGGTGCATGGCCTTGTCCACGTTTTGGTTTGTGGCGGAACGGCGGTGCAATGGCTCGACACCACTTCACAGGAATGGAGCCGAATCGCAGCTGAGCTGTCGCTTTCTGCTCGCGGCGTTGGCATGCGATGGATCACGGTTTGTCCCTATGTTGGTTCGTTTACCGAGATGGATCGAGAGCAAGTGTGCAAGCGCATAGCGAAGGCCACAGGTGGTTCTATTGATCGTTCGACCGTCACTCATCTCGATGGCGATGGTTTCACTATTTCGTTCAATGTCTGTGCGGATGGTCAACAACGGTTCGTGGATGTTGCTGATTCGCTTTCGGATTCGTTGATTACTGAAGACGCATTGTCTTCAGCCATGCATTCGCCTGCCCTTTACGATCCAGATTTAATTGTTGTTCATGGCCCAACAAACAAAGTTCCCCAATCGTTGATGTGGGAGTTGGGCTATAGCGAGCTGGTCTTCGTGGACACACCATGGCGAAGACTTAAATCAACAGATGTGCAACAGGCGATATCTGATTTCACTACTCGGGAACGAAGGTTCGGCGGAATCGACGTATGACACAGTATTTGGAGCGTGCGGTCGTACTTCGCACCTACAAACTTGGTGAAGCCGATCGCATCGTTGTGTTGATGACCCAAGGACATGGGAAGGTGCGCGCAGTTGCAAAAGGGATTCGAAAGACGAAGTCGAAGATAGGAGCACGTCTCGAGCCGATGAGTCACGTTGAAATTCTCCTGTACAAGGGCAGGGAGCTCGACGTGGTCAACCAAGTTGAACTGATCTCGTCGTCAGCAAAATTGCACCATGACTTGGATCGGCTCACACAGGGAATTTCAATGCTCGAGGCCGTGGATCACATTGCTTCAGACAGGGAGCCAGCTCCGCATTTGTACAACATGTTGGTGGGGGCTCTGCAGTCACTTGCAGATCAGGCTTCACCGGTGGTGGTTGCGGCGTTTTATTGGAAATTGTTAGCCGCTGAAGGAGTCAGCCCCCAAGTCAGAAAATGTGTTGGCTGCGAGCAGGAAGCGGAGCTCGTTGCTTTCGACATTTCCCAGGGCGGAGCACAATGCCGATCGTGCCGTACGGGGGTGTCAATTTCGCAACCCGCGTTGCAACTATTGCAACAGGTGCTTGGAGGTCAATTAAACGTTGCTCTCGCGCAAGAGGCGTCAGCCGCCTCGGGTGAACTCACACATTTGGCGACGCAGGCAATGGAACACTTCATTGAGCGCCGTCTGAGATCAACTTCACTGTTCGATCGGCGCTAAGAGAGCGCTTCCGCGCACCGTCTTTCTTATAACCTGTAACAATGCCAGCTACCGACCTTGAGCAGATTGTCAACTTGTGCAAGCGACGCGGGTTCGTTTATCCAAGCGCCGAAATCTATGGTGGCTTTCGCTCGTCGTACGACTACGGCCCGCTCGGATCGCTGATGCTCCGCAATGTCAAGGATTCGTGGGTGCGCACCATGGTGCAAGAGCGCGACGACGTGGTGCTGATCGACGCAGCGATTCTCGGCCCACCAGCTGTGTTCGAAGCTAGCGGTCACCTTGCCAATTTTTCCGACCCGCTCGTTGATTGCACTGTTTGCAAGAAGCGCTTCAGGGAAGATCAGTTAGACGCGCGGGATTGCCCGAACAAAATGAAGGGCTGCACGTTCACGGAGGCCCGTGCTTTTAACTTGATGTTCCAGACACATGCGGGCCCAGTTGAAGGCGAGGGCGCAACTGTGTACATGCGCCCTGAAACAGCACAGGGAATGTTCGTCAACTTTGCCAATGTATTGCAAACCTCACGCAAGAAACCGCCGTTCGGCATCGCCCAGGTCGGTAAGTCGTTCCGCAACGAGATCACCCCAGGAAACTTCATTTTCCGCACCCGAGAATTTGAACAGATGGAAATGGAGTTCTTCGTTCCTCCTGCGGAAAGCTCGAAGTGGTACGAATATTGGTGCAACGAGCGCCTCAACTGGTATATCGAGTTAGGCATTCCCGCAGAGTTGTTACGGATTCGTGCGCACGACGCCGATGAGCTCTCGCATTATTCAGCCGGTACCAGCGATATCGAGTTTAAGTTTCCATGGGGTTGGGGAGAGTTGGAAGGAATCGCGCAGCGAACCAATTTCGATCTCAATCGTCATTCTGAGTTTTCGCATCAGAAGCTTGATTATTTCGACCAAGCCACAAACGAGCGTTACGTGCCGTATGTGGTTGAGCCCGCCGCTGGGGCAAACAGGACAATGGCCGCCTTCCTCCTGGCCGCATACGACGAGGACGTTGTCAACGACGAGCCTCGCACAGTTCTTCGCCTGCATCCTCGACTGGCTCCGTACAAAGTTGCAGTTCTGCCTTTGTCCAAGAAAGACACCCTGATGCCGCTTTCGAAGTCCATTTTTGGGCAGCTGTCCAAGCGCTACATGGTTGACTTCGACGAGACGCAGGCAATTGGTCGGCGCTATCGACGACAAGATGAAATTGGTACCCCTTTCTGTGTCACTGTCGACTTTGACTCACTTGAGGATCAGGCAGTAACCATCCGTGAACGTGATACCACCACTCAAGAACGTGTTCCCATCGCGCAATTGGAAACGGTATTGCAAAGCAAACTAGGTTTTTAGAAACAAACAGCGAAAGGCACAACCAATGAGCAAAGTTTCCGTTGCAGTCAAGTTGAGAATCAAAGAGGGTCAGCGCGATGCAATGACCGAAGTGGTCAAGCCTGGGCTAGAGACTGCCAAGGCCGAAGAGGGAACACTGACGTATATTTTTCATCACGATGCCGCTGACGCCAATGTCGTCTGGTTCTTTGAAACTTATGCAAATCAAGATGCGTTTAATGCGCACATGAGCACCGATGCTTTCAAAACGTTCTCGGCCTCGCTTGCTCCATTCGTGGACGGGGCACCCGAATTTCATATCCTTACGCCAATTGGTGGCAAGGGCGCGTAAAGCTTGTATCTCGACAAGATTCTTCACGAACACCGGGCTCGAATCGAAGTCGACACTCGTAATCTAGACACGCTTATTGATCAGGCCTCGCAGTGTGGCTTTGGTCGCGAATTCGCTGAGCGCATCAGAACCGATTCGGTAGATCGTCTGGCAGTTATTGCGGAAATCAAACGTAAGTCACCGTCAAAAGGTGTTCTGAACAGCGGAATCGATCCTGCTCGGCTAGCGCAGTCGTACGAAGTTGGCGGCGCCAGTTGCTTGTCGGTGCTCACGGATGAAGATCACTTCGGCGGTTCGGTTTCGGACTTACAAATGGCCCGAGCTGCAGTGCAGTTGCCGGTATTGCGCAAGGACTTCACCGTGAGTGAGAAAGATATTTGTGATGCGAAAATCATGGGAGCCGATTGTGTTCTGCTGATTGTTGCTGCCCTCGACAGAGCTGAGCTCGTCAGTTTTCACCAATTAGCCGATGAGTTGATGCTTGATGTGCTGGTGGAAACCCACAGCGAAGCAGAGTTGGAGATGGCGCTAGCAATTGGCGCGACACTTGTAGGTGTGAACCAACGCGACTTGACGACGTTTGCCGTCGATCATGATCGAGCGGTGAGAATGGCTGAGATGATGCCACCGAATGTGATTCGTGTGGCCGAATCGGGTGTGCGAGATGCGCAGGATGCACAGCGGTTGCGAGACGCTGGTTACCACGCCGTGTTGGTGGGCGAATCGCTTGTGACGGCACCAGATCCTGCATCTGTCCTCGAGTCGTTGCGTGTAAGCGGGGGCTGAGTCCCCAGTCTGGACGGGCTTCGCCACTACCGTTACAAATGTGTTCGTAAAGATTTGCGGTATTACTTCAGAGGCGGATGCGTTGTTGGCCGTTGCGCTCGGAGCTGACGCGATTGGCTTTGTTTTCGCTCCTTCGCCACGTCAGATCGCACCCTTAGCGGCGGCAGACATTGTCAAAAGGCTTCCACCCGAAATCGTCACGCTCGGAGTGTTCCGCGACGAGACATCGCAACGCGTGCTGGAGATTGTTCACGCGGCGCATTTGCATGGTGCTCAACTTCACGGGCATGAATCAACCGAGACCGCCTTCGAAGTAGCCAACGGTGTTCGATTTTCGGTGAAAGCGGTTGTAGCCGGTTCGCACAGCGCACGCGTCGGGGATACGTACGGTGTGGATGCATTGTTGGTGGATGGGCCCAACCCTGGTTCGGGCGAGGCTTACGACTGGGAACTTCTCAATGAGATTCCTGCCTCGATGCGATTCATTTTGGCTGGGGGTCTGACACCAGACACGGTTTCACAAGCGATCATGATGGCTCGTCCTTGGGGTGTGGACGTAAGTAGCGGAGTCGAAAAATCACCCGGCGTTAAGGACGCCGTAAAGATGAGACATTTCATCGCAAATGCACGCTCTGGTGCATCGCTGTTGGGCGACGACGACTTGTTGTAGTTGTATTTGTCCCGCCACGCTTGGTCTAGCAGCGGGTAGCGGCAGTACATTGTGATCCATGTTGCAAGACCCTGGTGTCAGTGGACGTTTCGGCGAATTCGGTGGACGCTTCGTCCCGGAAACTCTGGTCCCTGCTTGCCAAGAGTTAGAAGTTGCCTTCCGTGATGCCTGGGCCGATCCGTCGTTCCGATCCGAACTTGACAACCTGTTGCGTGAGTACGCGGGCCGTCCGAGCATCATCACCGAATGTCACAACCTCGGTAAGCAGCTGGGCATTCGACTGCTACTGAAACGTGAAGATCTGAATCACACTGGCTCGCACAAGATCAATAGCGTGCTTGGCCAGGTTCTGCTTGCCAAGCGAATGGGTAAGAAGCGAATCGTTGCCGAGACAGGTGCGGGGCAGCACGGCGTTGCCTCGGCCACCGCGGCAGCGTTGTTGGGTCTTCAGTGCAAGGTGTACATGGGTGAAGTTGACGTGCAACGCCAAGCTTTGAACGTATTTCGAATGAAGTTGCTGGGCGCTGAAGTAGTTCCAGCCATGTCGGGAAGTCGAACGCTCAAGGACGCGGTGAATGAGGCAATGCGCGATTGGGTTGCAAGTGTCGAGACAACCTATTACGCGCTTGGGTCGGTCATGGGGCCTCATCCTTACCCTTTCATGGTTCGCACGTTTCAAAGTGTCATCGGCGATGAAGCATTTGCACAGTGTCGCGACGTACTCGACGGCAAAGATCCCGACGTTGTCACAGCTTGTGTTGGTGGCGGCTCAAATGCCATTGGTATTTTTTCGGGTTTCGTTGACACCAAAGCCAGGCTTGTTGGGGTCGAACCAGCGGGAGGTGCTGCAGTAGGCAGGGGCGTGCCGGGAGTTGTGCATGGCATGCGTTCGTATCTGATGCAAGACGAACATGGTCAGGTGCAGGAAGCGCATTCCATCAGCGCTGGTCTTGATTACCCAGGAGTCGGGCCAGAACATTCATATCTTGCATCGATTGGCCGTGCCGAATATCCAAGTGTCACAGATGCCGAAGTCATCGAAGGGTTCCAGCTGCTCGCGAAGACCGAGGGAATCATTCCTGCGCTGGAGTGTGCACACGTTGTGGCTTGGATCTCGCGCGAGGCTAAAAATATGCAGGGCCAGACTGTGCTCATGAATTTGTCGGGTCGTGGCGATAAAGACGTTGCGCAGATGATGGAAATCCTGGGCTAGGCGCAGCGGTGGCTCATTTAGGTTTTTTAGAAACCGAACTTCGAAAGAAGCGCGATGCAGGCAAGAAACTTCTCGTCCCGTACATCACAGGCGGCCTTGAGGGTTGGTTAGATGCGATTCGGGCTGCAGCAGCCAACGGCGCTGATGCAATCGAAATCGGCATCCCGTTTTCCGACCCTGTCATGGATGGGCCGATCATCCAACTGGCTTCGCAAAAAGCTCTAGATGCGGGCGCAACGCCGATGTCGATCTTGAACGATCTTCGCCAAGTTGATGTAAGTATCCCGCTTGCTGTGATGTGTTACTACAACACCATTCACAATGCAGGGCATGAACGATTTGCCAATGCGCTTGCCGAGGCCGGTGTGTGTGCAGCAATCGTCCCTGATCTGCCGCTGGAAGAGTCGGGTCCTTGGTGCAAGGCTGCCGATGCAGCAGGAATTGAAACGGTGATGCTTGCGGCGCCTACCGCACCTGACGAAAGACTGCCTCGGATCCTGGATCGTGTTCGCGGGTTTGTCTATGCAGTTGGTCTTCTTGGTGTCACGGGAGAACGAGACGAACTTGCCTCTACTGCGTTACTTCTTGCTCGTCGCTTAAAGCAACTTACTTCGATACCAATTCTGATTGGCGTGGGTGTTTCCAACGCGGAACAAGCCGCAGAGGCTGTCACGATTGCGGACGGAGTTGTGCAGGGTGCATCGGTAATGAGGCGATTGTTGGAGGATGGGCCAGATGCGGTTGGCGAATATGTGGCCGAGGTCCGCGCAGCAATCGATCGTGTGCCAGTTGCAAAGGGCTAAGTTTGTTGCATGTTGAAGACCGGTGTTAAGTCGCCAGCGATCGAGCTGTTAGACCAATTCGAAAAGAAGTTCTCGTTGAAGAAGTATGAGAAGCGCAAGGTGTTGGTGTATTTCTATCCCAAGGCCGATACCCCTGGTTGCACGCAACAATCATGCGGCCTGCGTGACATCGCATCCGACATCGGCAAGACCGCAATTGTCGGCATCAGCCCTGACAAGCCTTCGAAGTTGCTGAAGTTTGACGAGAAGTTTGAACTTGGTTTTTCTTTGCTCTCCGATATCGATCATGTTGTTGCAAAGGCATTTAAGGTCTGGAAGAAAAAATCGATGTACGGACGCGAGTACATGGGTATCGAGCGATCCGCGTTCTTGATTGATAAGGGCGTGATTACTCACGCTTGGTACAAGATTTCTCCGAAAGATACGCCATTGCGTTTACTGGAGGCGTTAGGTAAGTGAGCACTTTCCCAGATCCTTCCACGCTGATTGCCCATCGTGCACCCTTTCTATTCGTGGATGAAATCACCGAACTCACCCCTGGTAAGTCCGCAAGTGCAATCTGGCGGTTGACCGGGGATGAATGGTTTTTTACCGGTCATTTTCCTGGTCGGCCAACGTTGCCCGGGGTATTGATGTGTGAGGCAATTGCGCAAACTGGTGCCTTAGCCATAGTGAGCGATCCTCAATTTGCAGGCAAGTTGCCGCTATTCGGCGGCTTAGACGCCGCGCGTTTTCGGCGACAAGTGGTACCGGGAGACACGCTCGAACTCACGGCAACTATCGGAAGGATGTCGGCAAGGGCCGGAAAAGGATCGGGAAGGGCAATGGTCAACGGCGAGTTGGCTTGCGAATGCGAATTGTTATTCGTCGTAGTTGACGCGTAGTCCTACTGCTTGTACGGAGCGATAATCACCGATCCGTTATGACCACCAAATCCAAAGTTGTTCGAGATCGTTGGCCCAGGAGTCCATTTGCGCGGCTCGCCTATAACAACATCGATGCTCATCTCCGGGTCGATCACTGTCGTTCCGGCAGTTGGCGGAATAAGACTCTTTTCAATGCTGAGCAAAACAGCTGCAGCTTCGAGTGCGCCCGCGGCGCCAAGTGGGTGGCCTGTAACTCCCTTAATCGAAACAACGGGCACTGATCGATCTCCAAAGACCGCGGCAATCGCTTGCGCTTCTGCAGAGTCGTTGAGCGGTGTGCTCGTTCCGTGAGCATTGATCTGCTTGATGTCAGACGCCTCTAATCCTGCATCTTCAAGTGCCAGTTGCATGCAACGTGTGGCACCAACACCTCCAGGAGATGGCGCTGTGATGTGGTGGGCATCGGCGTTACTTGCTGCGCCAACAATCTCGGCCACAATGTGCGCACCACGAGCAACTGCCATGTCTAGTCGTTCCAGTACGAAAACTGCAGCGCCCTCACCCATGATGAAACCATCGCGCGTTGCGTCAAACGGTTTGCTAACAAGGGTGGATGAAAGAGCGGTCATATTCGCAAAGCCAGCAAGTGCGGTGATGGTTGCTGCAGATTCGCTTCCGCCAGTGACCACTGCGTCGCAGCGACCCCATGCAACGAGACGTGCTGCGTTGCCAATGGCATGTGTGGACGCTGCACAAGCAGTGCAGACGGTTTCTGCTGGGCCTTGGAAGCCGTAGCGCATGGAGATTGCTGCACCCGATGCGTTGGACATCATCATTGGTACAAGAAAGGGGGAGACTCGGCGTTCGCCTTTTTCGACACGAACAATTACTTGTTCCTCAAGCGTGCGTAGACCGCCGATGCCGGTACCGAATATTGTCCCGATGCGCGACGGGTCGTAAGGCAAAGAACCAGATTGGGCGATTGCTTCTCCCGCAGCTGCTAGAGCAAACTGCTCGCACCTGTCAGAGCGTCGGGCATCCTTAGGCGATTCGAAATAGGGCAGTGGATCCCAGTCTTGGACTTCGATCGAGCGCGAACCAGAAAAACCCTTGCCTAGTAGGCCTTTCCAAAATGCCTCCTTGCCAATGCCGCATGGCGCTACTACGCCGTATCCGGTAATGGCAACGCGATGTCCGGCACCTTGCATGACAAAACTGGCCGATCTGAGCGGCTATTTAACTTTTGATGTGACGAGGGCGAACGCTTTGCCAACTGTGTCGACGCCTTCGAGGTCGGACTCAGGAACCTCGATACCAAACTCTTCTTCTAGTGCCATGACCAATTCGACCAAGTCGAGGCTGTCTGCGTCAAGATCGTCTCCGAACGACGCTTCCACCGTGATCTTGCTTGCGTCTACCGAAAGAACGTCAACGGCGCACTTTACAAAACGATCGAACAGTTCTTGACTCACGTTGGTCTCCTCATATGTCTGTGTGAAGTTGCAATTTCTACAACGCCAATACTTTACTCTATGCGCTCAATAAATTGCTGTTAGTGACCCATTCCAAGGCCGCCATCCACGGGAATTACTGCGCCTGTGATGTACGCAGCAGTAGGGCTGGCAAGAAAAGTTACAACTCCTGCGATTTCATCTACCGACGCGGTGCGCCCAAGGGGAACGGCGGCGGCAAGATCGGCTAGTCGCTCTGCGCTGAGTGCCGCAGTCATGTCGGTATCGACTGGGCCTGGTGCCACGACATTGACAGTGATGTTCCTTGAACCGAGTTCGCGAGCAAGCGAACGCGCGAGGCCGATTAGGCCAGACTTGGATGCGGCATAGTTGGCCTGTCCTGCAGAACCCAACATGGCTACAACAGATGACATCAGAATGATTCTTCCGCTCTTTGCGCGAAGCATTCCCTGCGTTGCTCGTTTGCAAACTCGGTAAGCGGCGGTCAGGTTTGCGTTTACAACGTCGGCGAAATCTGCCTCGCTCATTCGTAAAAGCAACGTGTCTTTGGTGATGCCCGCATTAGAGACGAGCACCTGTACTGGGCCGAAGTGTGCTTCGACCGCCGTGAAAGCTGCATCCACTTGTGCGGTGTCGGTTACGTCGCACTTGACCCCAAAAAACTCGGGTGGAGGCGGTGATGAGTTGTAGGTGACTGCGACATTGTCACCAAGTTGTGCAAAATGTTTTGCGCAGGCAAGGCCGATACCGCGAGAACCACCCGTAATCAAAACAACGCGTGGAGTATGTTCCGAATTTGTCATCAAAGACCCTTTCCATTCCAACGAATGATCGAACTTGCTGCGGTCATACCTGCTCCGAAACCCACCATCAATACCAAATCGCCTCGTTGCAGTCGGCCGGCGTCTGCAGCTTCAAACAGTGCAAGCGGAATGGATGCAGACGATGTGTTGCCTGTGCGGTTAAGAACGATTGCTGTTTTATCAAGAGGTGCGCCTAGTCGTTCGCACGCGGCCGTAATGATTCGAGTGTTCGCCTGATGGGGCACGATGAGTGCGATGTCGTCAATGTTCAATCCCGCATTGGCCAATGATTTCTGTGCGGAGTCGACCATGATCCGTACGGCACGCCTGAACACTTCCTTGCCGTCCATGTGCAAGAAGCCGCCAATCTCGGCATACAACAACGGCTCGGCACTTCCGTCTGCAGCAATGTCCCACGCAACCATCTCGCCTGGTCCTTCGACAGACTCGATGACTGCCGCGCCACTTCCGTCAGCAAACAAAATCGCGGTGTTTCGATCGGTCCAGTCGGTGATTCGCGAAAGTGTGTCGGTACCAATGAGCAAAACCTTGTTAGCGCCCATGGCGATTAACCCGTGAGCAGTTGCTAGTCCGTAGACGAATCCGGAACAGGCAGCATTGATGTCGAAGGCGCCACATGAAAGGCCAAGTTCGTGCTGCACACGTGCAGAAGTGGCGGGAACGGTTCGGTCCGGAGTAGTTGTTGACAACACGAGCGCATCAACACTGAGAGGGTCTATGCCTGCCATCTCTATTGCGCGCCTGCCGCTTTCAACCGAAAGGCTGGCGGTGGAGCCGCCGACGTGGCGCTGGTGAATGCCAGTTCGCTCGCGGATCCACTCATCGCTGGTGTCCATCATTTTGGAGAGGTCGTCGTTCGTCAGAATTTTCTCTGGCAACGCTGTTCCCCAGCCGGTGATAACTCCGCCGCGAGCAGTCGTAGGGATGATCGGCATTGCTCTTACCTTACTTGAGCTTCAATAGCGAAATGTTTAATGGGATCTGAGCCATGCAATTGGCTGATGAGCGGTTACTCGCTCGCCATCAACTGCAATAAAGCTTTGCAGAATGCCAGCAAATGGTGATCTCACTTCGGCGTCGCCAACATGACCGATGATGTGTCCGACTTCAATTGAAGACTTATTGGTTACAGCAGCAATTTTTGTAAACACACCCGCGCCAGGGGAGACAACCATGCGCTCCACTGCAAAGAGGTGTTCGCCCTCGTGTTGAACTTTTGGGATCTCTGCGGTGGCTGGAACAAAATTGCCAAACCACTCAATGAGTTTGTCTAAATCATCGGGGGTCGCAACGCTGATTTGGCTTGCGTTCTCAACGGTGCGCTTGACCATGCCTGTGAGCACACCGCCAGGGCCTAATTCGATAAATCCGCGTACACCTAGTTCGGAAAGGGCCAAAAGGCTGTGTTTCCACCGAACAGGTGAAGAAAGCTGTGCTGACAGGAGCGAGGACCATTCACTACCACTGTTGTGAGCGAGTGCATCAACGTTAGACACCACGGGCACTTCTGTATCTCTTGGGTTTGCAGCAGCGATTGCATCACGAAGCCTGTCGCGCGCAGTCGTCATGAACGGGGTGTGAAACGCACCAGAGACCGGCAGTGCCATAACCTTCTTTGCTCCAAGCGCCTTCGCATGTTCCGTTGCAGCTGCAACGCCAGCAGCGGAACCAGCAATAACCACTTGTCCGGGTGCGTTGTAGTTTGCAACCCACACGTCACTGTCTGCTCGGCGGCATGCGATTTCAACGTCTTCGTCGTCGAGTCCAAGCACTGCAGACATAGTTCCCGGCGATTCATTCCCTGCTTCATGCATCGCGGCAGCTCGTTCGATCACTAATCGAACTCCATCATCGAAACCAAGCGCGCCAGTGGCCGCAAGAGCTGTGTATTCACCAAGGCTGTGTCCGGCGCAAAAGCTGGGTTCGATACCCAAGCGCTCAACTGCGTCGAGAACCATCAAGGATGAAACGAACGTGGTGAGCTGCGCATTGCGTGTGTCTTTCAAAGCGTCGGCGTCGGCATCAAGAAGTAACGCCGCAATATCTCGGCCGGCAATTTCGGACGCTTCGCCAACAAGTTCCCAGCTTTCGTGGTCTACCCACGGCCTGCCCATGCCTGGGCGCTGAGATCCCTGTCCGGGGAAGGTAAATGCAAGCATGCGAACCAACAGCGTAGAACTTGTTGGCGGTCGGTACCATGTTCCCCCGCGGTAATACTGCTGCAGTACCAAGCAACTCAAGCCCGAGTGGCGGAATGGCAGACGCGACGGACTCAAAATCCGTTGTCCGAAAGGGCGTGTGGGTTCGACTCCCACCTCGGGCACTCAGATGGACACCAATACACTCAGCGAGATGGGATCGAGTTCGTTTGGCAACAGGCTGATCGAGCGGAAATTGCAGCGAGGTGTTCTCAGCATTGCTCGGCTTAAAGAAGAGTTGCAGATCGTTCAGGACCAACTCGATGCCATGTCTGACGAAACACAAGATTTAGAAATTCGTTCGCTGGTAGCCGAAACGCCTCTCTCGCTTCACGAATTGCGTGATGCACAACGGCATGTTCATGCAATGCAGAAGCAAAAAGAACATCTCGTTAGCGCGATCTCGGAAGTATTGATCCGACAAGACGAACTTTTGGACAAGCTCGGTCGTTAATGGCGTCGGAAAAAAAGACAACCCGAATCGTTATCGCTGAAGACGAGGCAATCATTCGCCTCGATTTGCGGGAAACACTTGAAGAAGAGGGTTATGAAGTTGTTGCCGACACGGGGCGCGGCGATACAGCAATTGAATTGGTGCGCCAACATCAACCAGACGTAGCCATTTTTGATATCAAGATGCCGGGGATGGATGGGCTTGACGCTGCGCGCGTGGTATCGGCGGAGAAAATATGTCCAGTGGTGATGCTCACCGCATTTAGTCAACGTGAGGTGATTGAGCAAGCTCGAGACGCGGGTGCGCTGGCGTATTTGGTAAAGCCATTTCAAAAGACTGATCTCGTTCCAGCAATCGAACTTGCCATAGGCAGGTTCTTGGAAATGAAGACTCTGAGCGGGGAGCGCGACGCTTTGGATGAGCAACTCGAATTACGAAAGTTGCTCGACCGGGCCAAGGGTCTTCTCATCGATCAGCATTCACTTTCCGAGCAGGCAGCCTTTGATTTCATTCAAAAAATGGCAATGTCTAAGCGAATGCGTATGCGTGATGTTGCCGCGGCTGTCCTTTCAGGAGACATCAAGCCCTAACCCGTAACCTGCTTGACTAGTGGGCACGATGAAACTGATGGTGTTAGACGGCAACTCGTTGGCTTACCGCGCGTTCTTTGCCTTGCCCACCGACATGGCAACAGCCAGCGGACAGGTAACCAATTCGGTTTACGGTTTCTGCACAATGCTGCTCAGTCTTTTGAAAGAGCAGAAGCCCGATGGCGTCATTGTCGTTTTTGATCGCAAGGAACCCACCTTCAGGCATTTGGCAGCACCCGAATACAAAGCGCAACGGGAAGCTCAACCAGAAATTTTGTATCAGCAGATGGACATCATCAAGGAAGTTCTTGGCGCGATGGGAATTGCGGCCATAGACGCAGCGGGGTTTGAAGGCGACGATTTGATCGCAACGGTTGCAACCATGGCAGAGCGCGATCATCACGATTTGTTGATCGTCACCGGTGACCGGGACAGCTACCAGCTGGTGAAGGACCCTCACATTCGTGTCTTGTACAACAAGCGGGGTGTGAGCGATTACGCGCTATATAACGAATCTGGAATATTCGAAAAGACGGGCGTCACGCCTGCGCAATACCCCGATTACGCCGCGCTTCGAGGCGATTCGAGCGACAACCTTGATGGCGTGCCAGGGGTCGGCGAAAAGACTGCAGCCAAACTCATCAGCAAGTACAAAACGCTGCAGGCTGTGTTCGATGCCGCTGACGAACAAACGCCAAAGTTGCGCCAGTCGTTGCACGAGAACCGAGATCGTGTAATTCGAAACGCCGATCTGATGGTTCTGCGTAGGGATGCTCCCGTAGCAATCGAACTATCGGAAACGGCACCGAAACCAAATCTCAAGCAGATTCAAAAGATGTTTGAGACCCTCGAGTTCAAAAACATGTTTGCTCGAGCTAAACCAATATTCGCTGATTTCGCTGTTGATGAATCCGAATCTGCGGCAGCCGACGCCCAAACCGAAAACCCATCAACCGAGTCTGCGGTGCTCGAGCCGACCGTGGTTGCGTGTGCAACATTGGTCGACACGATTGCGTCGCTTAAAGGTTTCACAGAGCACGGTTCGGTGTCGATTGCTGGGGGCTGGCTGGGTGAAGCGGGGAGAAGCGAACTTGACGGGGTTGCGGTTGCTTCAACCGAAGGGTCGGGTCCGGTTGCTTGGATCCCATTGTCAATGTTGGAGAAGCCCGAAGTATTAGACCTAATCGCCCAAATTCCTGCGATCTATATGCATCACGCCAAGCCGCTTCTTCGTTGGTTTCTTGCTCGAGGTAGAGACATTGAAACGCTTAAGTTCGACACAGCAATTGCGGCTTACTTGCTGGATCCTTCGGACAATCGCTTCGTCATCGGAGAAGTGCTCGGCAGGTATACCGATTGGGCCTTCCCGGCCTCGCAAGGCGCTCAATCCGATCAACTTGATTTCGGAAACGATGCCAGCGATGTCTCGCGACAAAGTGCGTGCGATGCATTGGCGATAAATATTCTCCGTGCGTCACTGAATGAGGCGATGCTGAAACAGGGTGTGAGCGCGTTGTATTTTGACGTCGAACTGCCACTTGTTCGAGTACTTGCCAAGATGGAACACGTTGGGATTGCCGTAAATAGAGATGCTCTGACGTCAATCAATGAACACTTAGTTGATGAAGTGCAAAAACTGACCCGAGTTCTGCACGGACTTGCTGGTCGAGAATTCAACCTCAATTCGCCAACACAGTTGCGTGAGATTTTGTTTGAAGAACGCAAGTTGCAACCAGGGAAAAAGACAAAAACGGGTTTCAGCACGGATGCGGCAACGTTGGAAAAGATTCGGGATCAATGGCCGGAATTTATTGATCCGTTAATGCGTTATCGCGAGTTCGAAAAACTTCGTTCGACGTACGGCGAGGGTTTGCTTCAGTCGGTGGCCAAGGACGGAAGGATTCACGCAACCTTCAACCAGATGGTTGCCAGAACCGGCAGACTCAGCAGCGATCAACCGAACTTGCACAACATCCCGGTTCGTTCCGATGAAGGAAAGGTATTCCGAACAGCGTTTGTGCCTTCAGATGGAAACATGTTCATGGTTGCCGATTACAACCAAATCGAACTTCGCTGCATCGCCCACCTTGCAAACGACCCGGGTCTGATCGAAGCCTTCACTAATTCGGTTGACGTGCATGCCGTAACAGCTGCAAGAGTTTTCTCTGTTGAAACCAAGGACGTGACGTCGGCAATGCGTGCGCAAGCGAAGATGGTTTCCTACGGCCTCGCGTATGGGATGGAGGCATTCGGGTTAAGTCAGCGTTTGGCGATCGGTGTCGACGAAGCAACAAAGATTCTCGACGCATATTTCGTCGCGTTTCCAAATGTCCGTCGCTACATGGACGAAACAGTTTCCGAGGCTCGCAAACGTGGTTACACCGTCACACTGTTTGGTAGGCGACGTCCGATTCCGGAATTGAACAATCCAAACTTTCGGATTCGTCAAGCGGGAGAGCGCCAGGCAATGAATGCCGGTATTCAAGGTTTAGCCGCCGACATTTTTAAGGTTGCATTGGTGCGCATAGACGAACAACTTTCTCAGGCCAGATTGGAAAGTCGGGTAATTCTGCAGGTGCACGACGAAGTGATCATCGAGGCGCCCGCACGCGAACGTGAGCAGGTAAATGATTTGGTCTTGGCTGCAATGAAGAACGCGGCATCGCTTGCCGTTCCTCTTGAAGTCAATGCAGCTTGGGGAGAAACCTGGGCCGATGCAAAGGCCTGATCGATGACGCAGAAAGATGCACATTGGTTTGAATCGGTCGCCCGATATCTTGGCGACTCGTACTTGAAGTACTCGTTTACTAAAGGCACGAAGCAAGAGATTGATTTCCTCATCGAAGCGTTGCCCCTCAAAGATGGTGATCGTGTCATTGACATTGGTTGTGGGCCCGGTCGTCATTGCAACGAACTGGCCCTGCGCGGTTATGCGGCGTTAGGAATCGATATCAGTGCAACATTCATCGATCAGGCCAAAGCTTCGGCTATCGAGGGCGCTTCGTTTCAGAGGCTTGATGCTCGAGCACTGAAAAATGAGATCGATCTCCACGAGAAGTTTGATGCTGCTATTTGTCTTTGCCAGGGCGCTTTCGGGGTGATGCTGGATGATTCGGATGACCTGGATGTTCTGCGGGGAGCTGCAGCGGTTCTTCGCCCAGGCGGGCTAATGGCACTCAGTGCCTTCAATTCGTATTTCTCCATCCGCCACCACACGGAAGCCCAGTTTGATGTGGGTCGCGGAGTGAGCCACGAGCGAACAATCCTTCGGAACCCCGCGGGAGAATCGCTGGAAACGGATCTCTGGACGGGTTGTTACACACCTCGTGAGTTACGAATGGCGTGTTCAATCGTTGGGCTTGAGGTTGTCCAGATTTGCGGTGTTGAGCCTGGCAAATATGGCTTGCACGAGCCAAGCGTGGATATGCCCGAGTATCTACTGATCGCGAGAAAACCCCTGTAATCGAGTGGGCTGGGGTAGAAGATCTGCCCTTACTGGTAGCGTTTACAACCTGTCCTACCGTCGGTAGGTCCGCAGCCAGCAATGGTTGTGCCCATCTCTCCTATCCACCGAAAGAGTTTTATGTCTGATTTACAAACACTGCAATCCCCACCAATGGGCACCTTCGACGCAGAGGGAAATTACACCCCACGTCAAGTAACAGAACGCGATCTTGGGCAATCGTTTGCCGACGCGATTAACGGAACCCTTGTAGAACTTAAAGATGGTCAGCTCGTCACCGGAACGGTTGTCCGAATCACTCGCGACGAAGTTCTCGTCGAGATCGGTTACAAAACCGAAGGCGTCATTCTCTCGCGCGAGTTGTCGATTCGTAATGATGTTGACCCAAATGAAATCGTCAAGCTTGGCGAAAAGATTGAAACGCTTGTCATCACGCTTGAGGACAAAGAAGGTCGCTTGCTGCTCTCCAAGAAGCGCGCGCAGTACGAGCGTGCATGGGGAGACATTGAGAAGGTCAAGGCCGTTGACGGAACAGTTGAAGGCCTCGTTATCGAAGTTGTCAAGGGCGGCTTGATCGTCGACATCGGACTTCGTGGATTCTTGCCAGCCTCGCTTGTCGAATTGCGACGTGTTCGCGATTTGGCTCCATACATTGGCCAACGAATTACCGCAAAGATTCTCGAGCTTGACCGCAACCGAAACAACGTTGTTCTCTCGCGTCGCACATTGCTCGAGCAGAATCAACGTGGAGCACGCGACGAGTTCCTCACCAACTTGAAAGTTGGCGAAGTGCGTAGCGGCCGAATCTCCAGCGTTGTTGCCTTCGGTGCGTTCGTTGATCTTGGAGGCATGGATGGTTTGATCCACGTTTCCGAATTGTCGTGGAAGCATGTCGATAACCCAAGTGCCGTAGTTGCAATCGGTGACGAAGTGACCGTGAAAGTACTCGAGGTCGATCTTGACC
>CAZNBF010000009.1:0-23980 GCA_964571325.1 uncultured Acidimicrobium sp. | reverse complement strand
TGCGAAACTCCACCCTTGTCGATCCGGACGGAAACCCCATCAGCGCCGACACGCTATTTGGTGAGGAAGACGGGTCAAACGGAGATGACGCCGAATAACGGGTAACCACAACTACTATCTTGAGTTGAACCCTTACCCCAAGGAGACGGCGATTATGAGCCCAAATGTTTTGAGGAACTATTACGTTCCTAATGTCACCGAGCAGACAAGCCGTGGCGAGCGCGTTTCCGACTTGTACAGCCGTCTGTTGAAAGAAAACATCATCTTCTTGGGCACGCCGATTGATGACACCATCGCAAATCTCATCTGTGCTCAGTTGATTCACCTTGAAAGCGAAAACCCAGACAAGGACATCAACATCTACATCAATAGCCCTGGTGGTGACATCACGGCGCTGTTCGCGATTTACGACACGATGCAATTCATCAAAAATGACATCGCGACCATCTGCCTTGGCCAGGCCGCTTCGGCAGCAGCGGTGTTGTTGGCAGCCGGCACTAAGGGTAAGCGTTTGGCGCTCCCTCACGCGCGGGTGTTATTGCATCAGCCATATGGTCAAGTTGGCTATTCGCAGGTCACCGACCTCGAGCTTGCCGCGCGCGAAATTTTGCGGATGCGCGAATTGCTCGAAGGAATTTTGTCCAAGCACACCGGCCAGACTGTGGAGCGAGTGCACGCAGATACCGATCGCGACTTCACGTTGGAAGCTGCAGCGGCACTTGAGTACGGCGTAATTGACGAAATCATTACCGAGCGTTCGATGACCGACCGCTCCGGCCCAATTCGCTGATCGGACATTCATGGCAAAATTTGGAGATAGTGCCGAACTGGTGAAGTGCTCTTTCTGCGGCAAATCGCAGAAGGCTGTGAAGAAACTGATTGCCGGCCCAGGTGTATACATCTGTGATGAATGCATCGAGCTGTGCAATGAGATCATCGACGAAGAATTCGCGCAGGCAGCCGAAGTGGGAATGGATGCGCTTCCGATCCCGCGAGACATACGCGCATTTCTCGACGAGTATGTTGTCGGTCAAGACCAGGCGAAGAAAGTTCTTGCCGTTGCGGTGTTCAATCACTATCGCCGAATTAGTCACAAAGCGACAAACACCAAGCAGCGCGATGAAGTGGAACTGCAAAAGAGCAACATCTTGCTACTCGGCCCAACTGGTTGTGGCAAAACGCATATGGCGCAGACATTGGCCAGACTTCTCAACGTTCCGTTTGCTATCGCGGATGCAACAGCATTAACCGAGGCTGGGTACGTCGGCGAAGATGTCGAGAACATCTTGCTGAAATTGCTCCAGGCCGCCGATTTTGATGTAAAGCGTGCAGAGTCAGGAATTGTGTACATCGACGAAATCGACAAAGTGGCGCGCAAGAGCGAAAATCCATCGATCACTCGGGACGTTTCGGGTGAAGGCGTGCAACAAGCACTGCTCAAAATTCTTGAAGGCACCGTTGCCTCTGTACCGCCGCAGGGTGGACGCAAGCACCCACACCAAGAGTTCATTCAGATTGATACAACCAACGTGTTGTTCATCGTTGGTGGAGCCTTTGCGGGCCTCGACCAAATCATCGAGCAGCGCATTGGCCATAAGGGAATTGGGTTCCACGCCGATGTTCGATCGAAAAAGGACAAAGACCCCGGCCAACTTTTCGCTCAAGTATTGCCGGAGGACTTGTTGAAGTTTGGAATGATCCCCGAGTTTGTCGGCCGATTGCCGATGATCGGAGCTGTGCATAGCCTCGACAAAGAGGCCTTGATTCAAATTTTGACCGAGCCCAAAAATGCTCTGTTGAAGCAGTATCAAAAGTTCTTCGAGTTTGAGGATGTCGAACTTGAAGTAACGCCCGCTGCGCTTGACGCAATTGCCGATCAGGCCCTCACTCGCGGCACTGGTGCTCGCGGGCTGCGAGCAATTCTCGAAGAAGTGCTGCTCAACACCATGTACGAGTTGCCAGGTCGCACTGATATCGAGCGCGTGGTTGTCGATGTTGATGCTGTGGTCGAAAAGGCCAGCCCAACCTTGGTGCCTCGCACGGCTCGTGTTGCTCGTCAACGCCGCGCCGCCTCCTAGCCCGTAGCCTCGTTCACATGAATTACGAGGAGGCGCTTCGCTATCTCGACGAACACGCCAGTTACGAAAAGACTGGCCGTGTCGAGTCGCCTTCGCTCGACAATATTTCTCGGTTCATGGATTTGATGGCCAACCCGCAACTGAACTATCCGGTTATTCACGTAACTGGTACCAACGGCAAAGGTTCGACAACCCAAATCATTACTAAATTGCTGATGGCACATGGCTTGCAGGTTGGCACTTATACAAGCCCGCACTTGGAGGCGTTAACCGAGCGCATCACTCGTGATGGAGAGCAAATTGATCAACAAGAGTTTGCCGACTGTGTCGCTGCGATTGCCGATATTGAAGTTCTGGCTGGAGTGCGACCCTCGTATTTCGACATCATGACTGCTGCAGCATTTCGGTATTTCGCCGACAGCGCCGTGGATGTTGCTGTAATCGAAGTCGGAATGCTTGGTCGTTGGGACGCAACCAATGTTGTTAAATCCGACGTTGCAGTGATCACCAACATTGCACTTGATCACACGGAGTTTGCGGGCCCGACGCTCCAGCATATTGCTCACGAAAAAGTTGGCATCTCAAAAGCCAACAGTTCACTCGTGATTGGTGACGAGAACCCCGATTTGTTTTCAATCTGGAATGATTCGCTCCACGCGAAGTTGATTCGTCGCGGCGAGGATTTCGAACTCAGCGAAAATCAGTTGGCAGTGGGCGGGCGTTCGCTCAGTGTCCGCACTTCGCGAGCCATTTACGACGACATACATTTACCTCTGCATGGCATGCACCAGGGGAGCAACGCCTCAATAGCGCTTGCAGCAGTTGAAGAGTTTTTTGATGCTGCACTGAACATAGACATAGTGAGGGAAGGTTTAGCAACGGTTGCAATGCCCGGCAGGTTCGAAGTTCTCGGTCGTCAGCCACTTGTTGTTGTTGATGGCGCGCACAACCCGGCGGGTGCCGATGTCTGTGCCGAAGTTTTTTTCGATGATTTCAGTCCAGAGGGGAAACGAATTCTCGTAGTAGGCACGTTGAAGGGTCGCGATCCAGAGCAGCTACTTTCTGCGCTTCGTGTCGATGAGTTTGATGCTGTGATTTGTTGTACGGCGCCCACTGCTCGCGGGCTTGCCGCAGGCGAACTTGGGGCGGTAGTTCGCGAAATGGGATGCGATGAAGTTGTGATCTGTGACACCGTCGAAATTGCCTGTGAAAAAGCAATAAACATGGCAACAGAGGAAGATGCTGTGTTGGTTGCGGGCTCACTATACGTAGTGGGTAGTGCGCGAACGCTCTTGCGCCGTATCCTGTAGCCATGAGTAATCGCACCCTTGTCCTGTTAAAGCCCGATGCAGTAGAACGTCAACTTGTCGGAGGAATCCTTTCGCGTTTTGAAACAAAGGGCTTGAAGCTCGTTGCTCTCGAGCTTCGAACACTCGACGCCGCCATTCTTGAGCGCCATTACGAGGAGCACAAGGGCAAAGGTTTCTACGCCGAGCTCGTTGCTTTCATGTCGCGTGGCCCAGTCGTGGCACTTGTCGTTGAAGGCCCAGAAGACACCTGGGAAATCGTTCGTTCGATGATGGGCGCAACCAACCCACGAGCCGCAGCACCAGGAACTATCCGTGGCGACTACGGAACACTATTCACAGAGAATCTTGTACATGGCAGCGACTCTGCAGCTTCGGCGGCCCGAGAAATTGGTATTTTCTTCCCACATCTGTAGACCAGCACTGCATATAAGCATTGCCGCCCACTTCGGTCGAGGCTCGATCGGTAGGATTTAGGAAACTTCTGCAACGTATCTGCCGTGCATATCTCGGCCGGTTGCATAACCAATATAAGGAGACCAGTTAGATGGCAGGTGGAGGCTCACTTTCGCTAGGGCGCGATATCGCGATCGACCTGGGCACCGCCAACACTCTGGTGTTCGTTAAGGGCGAGGGCGTTGTGCTCAACGAGCCGTCAACTGTTGCGGTAGATAACAAAACTGGCCAGTTAGTGGCCGTGGGGTTTGAGGCGAAGCGAATGTGGGGTCGTGCTCCACAAAACATCCGGCTTGTTCGCCCCCTGAAAGATGGTGTAATCGCCGACTTTGACGTCTGTGAAAAGATGCTCCGTTTCTTTATTCAAAAGGTGCACACAAGTCGCTGGAACAAACCGCGAATGATCATTTGCGTACCGTCGGAAATTACAGGCGTGGAGCGTCGCGCTGTTCAGGATGCGGCCGAGTTCGCTGGCGCACGCCGGCCCGTGTACATCATTGAAGAGCCGATGGCTGCCGCAATCGGTGCCGGACTTCCCGTGCATCTGCCGAGCGCAAACCTCATTGTTGATATTGGTGGTGGCACCACGGAAGTTGCAGTCATCTCGATGGGCGGCATTGTCACCGCTCATTCCGCCCGTGTAGCTGGCGACGAACTGAACGAAGCAATCCAGGAAATGTTCAGAAGCGAATTTGCGCTTGACATCGGCGAAAATACCGCCGAGGAAGTGAAGTTGCAGCTTGGGTCTGCTTGGCCGCTTGAAGAGGAACTTACCGCGGACGTGGGCGGTCGTGACATTGCAACCGGCCTTCCGCGCACTCAAGTGGTCACTAGCGAAGAGGTTCGCCTAGCGCTTGATGCTTCTGTGAGCACGATCGTTGAAGCGATTAAAACAACCCTCGAGCGAACACCACCCGAACTTGCTGCAGACATTATTAGTCATGGACTTGTACTCTCGGGGGGCGGTGCGCTCTTGGCCGGATTGCCCGAACGTGTCACGCATGAAACGGGCATTCATGCCTATCTTGCTCCAGAGCCGTTGTATTCGGTGGTGCTCGGTTGTGGTCTTACGCTCGACAATATCGAAGCAATGAAGGGGCTTACGTCGCAGTCCTACTTTGAGTAGGTCGACGGGAGGCATGTCGTGGCAGTGATTTCACCGCAGCGTCGCAGGGCCATAGCGCTTCTTGCTTTGACGTCGATCATTTTCGTCACGCTCGACTTGCAACAAAGTGGGTCCACATCGTCAGTTCGTTCGGTTTTCGGCGTGCTGTTTAGGCCGGTTGAGGGAGTTGCCAACGTAGTTACTCGACCCATTTCGAATGCTTGGAATGGAATCACCGATTACAACGACGTAACAGCCGAGAACAGATTGCTGCGAGAGAAGATTGCTCAGCAAGAGGGAGCGTCCGTTGCCGCTGCCGCTTCGGTGCGATTGTCCCAAGAACTGCTCGCTCTCAATGGGTTGCCAACATTGGCAGGGATCAACTCGGTGAGTGCTCAAGTAATTGGTGATTCACCGTCAAACTTTGCTCAGAGCGTAGAGATAAACCAGGGAAGTGAGAGCGGCATCAAAGTTGGAATGCCGGTGCTTAACGCAGCTGGCCTAGTTGGCAAGGTAACAAAAGTATTTGCCAACCGCGCTGTGATCATGTTGATCACCGATCCGGAGTATGCACTTTCGGTGAAGGTTGTCAATACTCCTAAAGCGCCGGCAACCACAATCGCAGACTCTGAAGCAGCATCTACTGAAATGACGACAACGGTTCCGATCACAACGGTTCCCGTGGCCACAACCAGCAATATCCCCGGGTTCACTCCTGGCTCGACATTGCCCACAGCAGTGATCACCGCGCCTAACGCCACGGTTGCAGCACCCTCACTCACCATTCCAGCGGGCAGTTCTTTGGCCGTTCGCGAAACTGGAGTATTGGAAGGTCGTGGTCCGTCACGAACACCGATTGTGCGGTTTATCGAAACTGAACAGCGCTTTGGAGAAATCCAATTGGGTTCTCCAATCGTGTCGGCTGGAGGCTCGCTCAGTTTGGCACCACCAGACATTGTTGTTGGAACCGTGACACGAGTGAATAAACGGCTTGGCACGGCTGGGCCAGTCTTAGAAATTGGATTAGTCGCAGATCTCAGCAATCTTTCGTTTGTTCGCATATTGCTGTACCAGCCAATAACAGAGCAGCAAGCACCATGAGCCTGCGTCTATTGCGCATTATGGCCAGTAGGTGGACTCGGCTCGTGCTGGTTGGGCTCGTTTTTCTAGGTATTCAAACAACGATTTTGAATGAGATGCGCCCATTTGGGGTGATGGTGCAATTGATGTTGTTGATTGGTGTTACTGCAGGCGCGATATACGGACCGGAAGTGGGTGCTCTTTCTGGTCTCATCGTGGGGCTGATGTACGACTGTGTTTTAACCACTCCTCTCGGGCTTGCTTCATTGGTCGTAGGAGGGGTGGGTTTCGGCGCGGGCCTTTTGCCATTCTTCGTTCGCGACCCAAGTTGGTGGAATCGCGCAATCGTCATTGCATTATTCAGCGCAATAGGCGAGATCTTGTTTCCAATTGCTCAGGGAATGACCGGCTTGGGCGGTTGGGTACAACCGCGAATGTTTGTAGTTGCACTTATCGTCGGTTTGGTCAATCTGTTTCTCGCTCCGGTAGTTACGCCGATAATCCGGTGGACGCTAAAGCAAACGATGATTGGTTAACCGTTGATGGCTGCTAACAATCAATCCAAACGCTTGGTGTCTTTGGCAATAGCGGCGGTCATTCTGATGACAGGTTTATCCACTCGTATGTGGTTCTTGCAGGCAGTCAAGGCCGAGGAAAACGAAGAAATTGTTGTTGCTGTACGCACCAGAACCATTCGCTTGCTCCCAGAACGTGGACGGATCATCGATGCCAAAGGCCGAGTCATCGCCGACAACAAGCGCATCCTGACGGCGACAATCGACAGAGAAGTAATTAAAGATCCGGAAGATCGTTTAGAGATGTTTCGACGACTTTCCGGCCCACTGCAGATGCCGGTCGAGGCGCTTTTTAAGCGGTACGAAGACAAACGATTCGGGCCACTCGAGGCGTTGCCGCTGAAAGAGGATATTTCGGAAGAGGTGGGACTGTTCCTTCGTGAGCGGTCCGAGGATTATCCCGGCATGTATGTGCGCGAAGAATGGAAGCGCAATTACCCATATGGCGCAATCGGCAGTCACGTCATTGGTTATATGGGCGCGATTTCCGAAAACAACCTTGCTTACTATCGCTCGATTGACTACGACCCCAACGAACGCGTCGGTGGTTATGGCTTGGAGCAGTCGTACGAGCAAATACTTCGCGGTACGCCTGGGTATGTTCGATACGAAGTGAATGCGCAAGGCAAATTGCTGCGCTTGATTGAGCGCGTCGAGCCAATTATTGGCAACGATCTTGAACTATCGCTGGACATCACGATTCAACAGTTCGCAGAGCAGGCATTAGAAACTCAGTTGGTTCTTCGACGCCGCGTAGAGGCTGGCAATATTCGCCTCGAAGATGGCACGATCGACCCACAGTTTCCCGACCCGGTGATGTACAAAGCGCCGGCTGGCTCGGTGGTGTTATTGAACCACGACACGGGGCAAGTTATTGCAATGGCTTCTTATCCGCGTTTTGATTCGCGGTGGTTTAACGCAGGAATAACTAAGGAAAAGTTTGCAGAAATTTTCCCGCAAACAGAAGACCCCGACTTGTCAATACTTGTTAATCGCGCTGTATCCGGTCGGTACAACTTGGGTTCAACATTCAAACCTTTTGTTGCCTATGCGGCGTTGAACACAGGTCAATTGCCAGGTGGGTCGTCGTACGTCTTTGACGACAATGGCACGTACACGCTTGAGAGTATTCCGAAAGACCGCTGCCAAGATGGCGTGAAATGCGTTTTTCGTAATGCGGTTTGTCGTTCGACTGGTGCCCCATGCAGGTATGGGCCGGTTTCTTTGGATGACGCACTAGCTGTTTCGAGCGATTCCTTCTTTTACAAAATTGGTGAACAGATATTGACGGAGCGTGGGTACAAGCCGATCCTGGAAGAGCAGGTGCGTCTGTTTGGTTTTGGTTCTCCGACAAATATTGATTTGCCCTACGAATATGCCGGAACGATTCCGAGTAAAGCACTGAAGAAGCGAATGGCAGATATTGGTGCGATATCGGAGGAGTCCGGCAGGGCTTACTACGTTGGAGATCAAATTCTGTTTTCAATCGGGCAGGGGTTGCTCTCTGCAACGCCGATTCAGGTTGCGAGTGCGTACGGGGTGCTTGGCAATGGAGGAAAGTTGGTGCAGCCGCACTTGGTTAAAGCGGTCCTGGAGCCAGGCACTCCAGATAGCGCACCCGGAATAGCCAACATGTCTCAAACGTCTGTGGTCGAACGATTCGATGACCGCGAACCGATTAGAACGCTTGATATGACGGGTGATCGCCTGAAGCCAATTGTCGATGGTCTCACTCGAGTCATTACTGGTCCAGGTGTAACTAGCCGTCAGTATCACAAGACAACTGGGGAGCTGTTGTTCAAGGGCTACCCGTATGGAGTGCTTCCGATAGCCGGCAAAACCGGAACAGCCCAGGGGCTTGGCAACCTGCCTTGGAATGACTCGTCTGCATTCGGCGCATTCAGTCTCGACCCAACTCAGCCGTATTCGGCTTTCGCGTATTTGGAAAAAGCGGGTTACGGCTCTCAGGCGGCAGCGCCAGTCGTGAAATGTATTTTCATGGCCATGTCGGGCAAGTACAAAGTGGATCCGGTTGTGGCAGCCGACCCATTGAATATCAATAGCAGTGCTGCCGCACCACCAACTTATTTGCGCAACCCAACGTGTTTGTCAGGTGGCCGATCGGACAATCGCGACTAATGAGAATTGCCGACTCTGTTTTGCGCGCGTTCAAAAAACCGCGTCCAGCTAACGCTGGGCTGAATAACAGCTATGCCGACCCTGTTCGTAACATCGACTGGATTCTGATGTCGGCCATGGCTGTCCAGGCTGTTATTGGGTTGTTCACCGTATTTTCCGCTACTCATTTGCGTCTCATCGATCAGCGATTTGATCCTTTTGTGTATACGCAACGACAGGTGTTGTTCGTTATTGCCGGAATCGCTGTGCTTTCTATCGTCATGGCGCTTGGCCACGATTGGTTTCGCACGCAAAGCGGCGTGTTGTACGGCGGCGTAATCGTTCTGTTGATCTTGGTTCTGGCAACGGGTGCCGTCACCGGTGGTGCCCGACTTGCTTTCGACCTAGGCCCAATTTCGCTCCAGCCCGCCGAGTTTGCGAAGCCACTAATTTTGGTATTGATCGCCAGCTATCTCAGCGAAGCTGCCATTGACGGAATTGACTGGCACCACTTTGTGATGTCGTTGTACATGGTGTTGGCTCCGTGTGCGCTGATCTTGTTGCAGCCAGACTTGGGTTCTGCCTCGGTTATCTTGGCCGGTGTCGCGGGTGTGTTGTATGTAGGTCAAGCGCGCCGAAGGTATTTGCTGTTGATTGCGGCAATGTCGGTTGGGTCCGTTGCTGCATCAATTATCGCAGTCCCAACTCTCCGGTATCAGTTGCGTCGATTCGACGCATGGTTCAATCAGAACTCGTTCGACAAAGATCTGGAACAGATCGTGTTGCAAGTGCGTTTCGCCAAACGTGCAGTTTCCACGGGGGGAGTGTTTGGCAAGGGGTATCTCAACGGGCCGCTCACCAACGGAAAATACATTCCCGTGCAATTCACCGACTTTCCTTTTTCTGCAATCGGAGAACAATTCGGAATGATTGGTGGCGGTGTAGTCATCGGTCTCTTCTGCGTGATTCTCTGGCGTATCTGGCGTATTGCGCGGATGGCTCGAGACCGTTACGGGTTCTTTTTGGCCACTGGCGTTTTCACGATGGTGTTGTGGCAGGTCTTTCAAAATATTGGTATGACGTTGGGGGTCACCCCAGTAAGCGGTCTTCCATTGCCATTCATCTCCTATGGAGGGTCCCACCTGGTGTCCACGGCCGTCCTGCTTGGCCTTGTCCAGAGCGTTCATATGCGCCGTTTGCAATAAGGGCCACGGTAAAAACTGCAAAGAAAGCCGAGTTCCTCCATGGGCAGGGGGATATCCTGAGAGCCAGGAAGGGCATTGGGCCCCTCCAAAGGTCGTACACGCGATAGCGATTCGGGCAGCAGGGAAACCTGTGGCCGGTAGCGCTGGACCGCGACGATAGTGCATGTGGTGGGCAGCGTCGCCGCCTCGGATGCGCTATCCAAGTAAGGAAACGAGCAAGCAACATGAGTGAAATGAGCGCAGGGGCTTCTGTCCCCGAGCAGCCAAAGGGTGCCACATCTGGCGAACAGCAAAACGGCGCCCAAGTCCCGGGCGGTCCGAAGAAGCGGCGTCGTGGTCGTCGAGGTGGGCGTAACCGCAACCGCACGCGCACAGGCGGCACCAACCCAACAGCGGCAAACATCGATTCGACCCAATCAGCACCGCGCGTAGCGAGGGCACCAAAGCCCGCAACCCCGGAAATGGAACTTCCCGATCCGCCGCGCGAAGGCAAAATGGCCAGCGCCGAGGCAGTCAACGATGCACTTGTGCGCAAGCCGCAAATTGGAGACACACGGCCAGCTCCTGCAGCCGCGCTCGCAAAGCCAGTGGCTGGCGGCGCTAGCAGTCAGCGAAGCGAAAGTTCTGAGGACAAACCCCGAAGCAAGAACCGCCGAGGCGGCAAGCGCGGCGGACGCAACCGCCGGGGCCGATCTCCGCGTGGTGACGATGCATCAAACACAGTTGTCGGCACCGACGCCGAGTTGATAGAGCGCCGACGCGGCAAGGAGCGCAACGGTAAAGCCGTTGGTCGCTACCTGATGTGCGTGCAGGTGAGTGGCGATCTCACTCAGGTTGCTGTGCTCGAAGGGCGCAGCTTGATCGAGCATTATGTTTCGCGTCCAGCCGATGATGATTTGCAAATTCACGGCAATATCTATTTGGGTCGAGTGCAAAACGTTTTGCCGGGTATGGAAGCCGCGTTTGTTGATATTGGAACTCAGAAGAATGCTGTGTTGTACCGCGGCGATGTGCAGTTCGATAAGGAAGACGTTGTCGAGCAGGGGCCAGACCCGCGCATCGAGCAGGTATTAAAAGCGCGTCAGATGATTTTGTGCCAAGTCACAAAGAACCCGATCGGCGCCAAAGGCGGCCGCCTGACGCAGGAAGTTTCGCTACCGGGTCGATTCGTTGTGCTCATTCCAGATTCGCGTACGTACGGAATTTCCAAACGACTTCCAGAAGGCGAGCGTCGTCGTTTGCGTGGCATTCTCGATCGCATCAAGCCAGAACAGCACGGAATCATCGTTCGAACTGCAGCAGAAAATGCAACCGAGCACGAACTCACCACAGACCTCACACGACTGATTGAGCAATGGGATTCAATTCGCAAACAGGCAGAGAAGGCTTCAACCCCATCGTTGTTGTATCGCGAGCCTCCATTGGCAGTGCGCGTGATTCGCGAAGAATTCAGCAGCGATTATCGCGGCATCGTTATTGACGATCCGCAGCTGTATGCCGAGGTGCGCGACTACATCTCTGCATTCAACCCGGAATTCGCCGATCGCGTAGAGCTGTTCGATGCCGCCAAGGAAGGCCTGCCACTGTTCGAGCAGTATCGCGTTCACGAACAGTTGCGTAAGGCTCTGGACAAAAAAGTTTGGCTGCCAAGCGGTGGTTCGCTGATTATTGAGCACACCGAAGCGCTCAGTGTGATCGACGTCAACACCGGAAAGAACGTCGGAAAGTCAAACCTTGAAGAGACCGTGTTTCACAACAATCTCGAGGCCGCCGAAGAAATTGCTCGGCAGTTGCGCCTTCGAGACATTGGCGGAATCATCGTCATCGACTTCATCGACATGGAGATTCGCGAAAACCGCCGCAAGGTGCTTGAAGCCTTTAAGAGCGCACTATCGCGAGACAAGACTCGCACCCAGGTGTTCGACATTTCCGAGCTTGGTTTGGTCGAAATGACCCGCAAACGCATTGGCGAGGGCTTATTGACCAATTTCGCAGAGGCATGCGCGGCATGTGAGGGTCGCGGAGTGCTCATCGACATGTCAATGCTTGATTAGGTCATATTTCAAATAAAATCAGTAACAACTTGTCGTTTGGCTGGTTGGAGAGCCCATAGGGCGAAGGGTAGAGTAAGGACTCGTTATGTACGCAGTTATCGCAACCGGAGGCAAACAAGAAAAGGTCGCCCAGGGCCAACAGGTCCAGGTCGAGCTTCTTGGCGCCCAAGAAGGCACCGTGGTTAAGTTCACCCCAGTGCTTCTCGTCGACGGCACAACCGTCCTTTCCACGCCAGCCGAATTGGCTAAGGCAACCGTTACTGCAACCATCATTGGTCAGGCTGCCGGCCCAAAGATCGATGGCTTTACATACAAGCGTCGTACCAACCAGCGTCGTCGTTTCGGACACCGCCAAAAGTATTCGGTGATTGAAATCACCAGCATCGCGAAAGGCTGATCTCATGTCAAAAACCAAGGGTGGCGGTTCTACACGCAACGGTCGCGATTCAAACGCGCAACGACTCGGAGTAAAGGTATTTGACGGAACGGTCATCACCGCCGGAACAATTCTCATTCGTCAGCGCGGCACCAAGGTGCATCCTGGCAACAACGTTGGCATTGGCAAAGACGACACACTGTTCGCTCTTGCAGCAGGCAGCGTGAAGTTTGGCGAGCGCCGCGGTCGTCGCGTCGTCGACGTTCTTCCAACTAACTAACTGTCCCGCAGCGTTTGCTGCGAAGCGTGAGCTAGTTCGTATCGATTCCCTGCGGTAGTCGCTCGGCGCCCCAGCCCAGAAGCATCGACCCTTGTCTGCATGCAAAGCGATCGGTCATGCCCCCTACGTATGCAACTGCATCATGCAATGCCTCATCGCTGTTGGCCAATGGGATGTTGCTGGCTGGGGACTGTTCGGCGAACATGTCTTGCGGGCGGGCACGGTAGTGCTCGACGAGCGCACGAAGTAAATCGATGACAGCCTTTGCTTGATTGCGCGAGGCGTCGCGCATGTAGATGTTGTCGTAGTTGAATCGACGAAACTCGGCAAGTGCCTCTGCGGTCAGCGACTCCATGCCGATGCGGCCGGATTGAGCGCTTGCCCTAATCATCGAAGTGATGAACGCACGAAGTTGGCTGGAACGAGTGAAGCCGCATTGTGTAGCGACTATCTCGGGCAGTTGTTGTGGTGAAACAATGCCGGCTGCAACTGCATCTTCGAAGTCGTGACATACATAAGCAATGCGATCGGCCCACGAAACCACTTCGCCTTCTGGCGTCATTGGTGCCGGACGCGACCAAGAATGATTGCGGATGCCGTCCAATGTTTCGACGCACAAATTGAGTGGAACCAGCGTGACGTCGGCGCCCCAAAGCGCGTGATCGAAGCCATGCGCGACAAATGGAGAGAGTGCGTCTTCGCTGGCGTGCCCACCGGGGCCATGCCCGCAATCGTGCCCAAGTGCAATGGCTTCAGTAAGCATGGTGTTAAGCCCGAGTGCGCGAGATACAGCAACGGCTACTTGTGCAACTTCAAGAGCGTGGGTGAGTCGAGTGCGTTGATGATCCTGAGGGAAGACAAATACCTGAGTCTTTCCAGCGAGTCGGCGGAAAGCGGAAGCATGCAGGATGCGATCGCGGTCGCGTTCGAAACAGGTGCGATAGTCGTCAGCCTGTTCGGTGATTGCGCGGTTTCCTGCACCAAAGGCCCGAGTTGCTAATGGAGCAAGTTGTGCGTCTTCACGCGCCTCACGCTCGGCGCGCGACACAATGTTGGTTGATCCAGCGCCGGCCCAAGAATCGGCGTGAGCGAAGATAATTCCGTCTGGTGAGTTGAAGCCATGCATTGTGCTGGCCCACGACTGGGCACGAGACCCTGATGGGTCCTGAGGCTGTGCAGACTTATTGACCTCATTCATAATCTCCACGATACGAGCAGGGTGTAGCAGTAGCCTAGAAAGCCCCTATGAGTGCATTTGTCGACGAAGCCCAACTGAACGTTCGCGGAGGCGACGGCGGTGCAGGCTGCGTCAGTTTCCGCAGAGAGGGCCCAGTTGCTTTCGGTGGCCCAAACGGTGGCGATGGCGGAGACGGCGGTTCGGTGTGGCTTGAGGCCGATCACAATGTGGCGTCGTTGCTGGCCTTTCGTGACCACCCCCACCGTCGAGCAGGCGACGGCGTGCACGGAATGGGTAAAGATTTGCATGGTCGTCGCGGCCAAGAAATGGTGATCAAGGTTCCCGAAGGAACCGTGGTGCGCGACATGTACACGGGCGAGATTCTTGCCGACCTTCCCGAGCACGGCGCCCGTTTCTGCGCTGCGCACGGCGGACAGGGCGGAAGAGGTAATGCGCGTTTCTTGTCCAATCGTCGCAGAGCGCCAAAGTTTGCCGAACAAGGTGAGCACGGAAAAGCACGTTGGTTGAAGTTGGAACTCAAATTGATGGCCGACGTCGCACTTGTCGGTTTTCCAAATGCAGGAAAATCGACATTCATCAGTACGGTCTCGGCCGCAAAGCCAAAGATTGCCAACTATCCGTTTACAACGCTTGAGCCACACCTTGGCGTTGTCAAGCTTGACGCGACGACCGAGTTCATCATTGCTGATATTCCTGGAATCATCGAGGGCGCAAGCGAAGGCCGAGGCCTGGGTCATCAGTTCTTGCGACACATCGAACGCGCACGCGTGTTGTGTATTTTGCTTGATCTTGCACCGATGGATGATGTCTCTGCCGTAGAGCAGGAACGAATCTTGCTGCAAGAGTTGCAGGCTTACCGCCCCGACTTGTTGGACCGACCAAGGCTTGTGGTTGGCACAAAGACCGACGCCGCCGACGAAGAGCACATGGCCAGTTGGAATGGAATGAAGATGTCGGCTGTTACGCGTGACGGTGTGCGTAAGGTGCTCGGCGAATTAGCGCAGTTGGTACAGGGTGCTCGCACCGTGCTGCCTCCCAAGCAGGGTTCGGTTGTAATCAGGCCTGTACCTGAAGGTACGAAGATTGAACGGCTGGGCGAATCTCAGTTTCGACTTCATGGTCGCGATGTAGAACGTGCGGTTGCACTCAGCGATGTGACCACACCAGACGCATTGAATTACATTGACGAACGACTCAAGAATTTGGGCATACCACGATTGTTGGCCCGTGCCGGTGCAACCGACGGGGCAGTGGTACATATTGGCGCATTCAGTTTCGACTACACACCCGAGAGTTAGCAATGAGAATTGTTGTAAAAATTGGAACATCATCGGTGACCGATGAGCGAGGCAGTATCAAAACTGATGCAATAGCCACGCTTTGTGAACAGGTTGCAAAGCTGCGAACCGACAACCACGAAGTGGTGATTGTTACTTCCGGCGCTGTCGCTGGCGGTGTTGCTGCGCTCGGCATGAAACATCGACCAACAGACACGCTTACCTTGCAAGCGCTTGCAGCGGTAGGGCAAAGCCTGTTGATGAATGAATACAACAAGCATTTGGCGAAGCACGACCTAATCGGTGCACAAGTGCTGCTAGTGCCAAATGACTTTATCGATCGCACGCAATATCTTCATGCCCGAAGCACGCTTATAAGGCTGATGGAGTTGGGTTGCGTACCAATTATTAACGAGAACGATGCCATCGCTAGCGATGAAATACGTTTCGGCGACAACGACCGCATTGCGGCGCTTGTTTCCCACAATATCGGCGCGGATGTTTTGGTTCTGTTGACAGATATTGCGGGGCTGTACACAGCCGATCCGTCAACCGATAGCGCGGCGGTGTTTGTTGAAGAGGTGGCTGCCGACGACGAACTGCTAACAGTTCATGCTGGTAGCGCCGGCTCCGCTCGCGGTAGCGGTGGAATGGCCTCAAAACTGTCGGCTGCGCGAATTGCTTCTTGGTCTGGGGTGCGAACGGTAATTGCGAGCGCTACCCGTGCTGATGTGTTGGAGCAAGCAATCAATGCTGTTCCAGGTGCCGGCACGCAGTTCTTGCCGCACAACCGAAACCTCTCGGCTCGCAAATTGTGGATTGCATTTGCAGCACAGCACAGCGGCAGTGTCGTGGTGGATGATGGCGCCAGAACCGCCTTAATCGAGCGAAATACTTCACTACTGCATGCGGGGATTGTTGAAGTGCACGGCGACTTCGTTGCAGGAGACACAGTAGAAATCAAAGACATGCGTGACATGGTGTTTGCGCGCGGAATGGTTTCGGTTGACGCCGTTCAAGCAAGTGCGGCAGCCGGTCGCCACAGTTCCGAGCTTCCCGACGGAGTAGTGACCGAGTTAGTTCACCGCGACGATTTGGTGATTTTGCTCAACACAAAATGACGAAGGTCTGGCGCACCAAAGGCCAGCAAACTCATCGCATAAACCAAAAGCCCTAGGCAGGAACTCAGAACAATCCGTGCCAACGCACCCATACCTACGTCTGATCCGATAAGGCCGCTGGTTGATTGGACAACTATGGCCATCAATGCGGCAGAGACGACAATTCGAAGAATCGAAAGCAATAGTGGTGCAATTTGCAGCGAAGGGGTTGATCGTTGCAGAACCAGTAAAGCAAAGGCAGCGGAAATGAGGTAGGCAAGGGAATACGCAATTCCTAATCCGAGAACATCAAAGCGGCCCACGAGCAGCAGTGCAAAGACAATGTTCAGAGCGTTTTCAACGAGATTGATCAGAAACGGTGTGCGCGTATCGTTTCGGGCATAAAAGCCGCGGAGAACAAAGAGGTAGACCGAGAAACCACCAACGCCCAGCGCAAGCCCGGAAAGTGCGCGTGCCGTGTTGATGGTGGCAATTGCATCAAAGTTTCCATGTTGCAACAGTGCCCCAACGATTGGCTTAGCTAAAACAAAGAGCCCGACTGCTGCGGGAATGGTGAGCATCGCAGTAAAACGAATTCCATCGTTCATTCGACGCGCAAAAGATGGTTCATCATTCGAATGAATCATTCTGGATAACTCGGGCACAAAGGTGGTGGCAAGAGATACGGCAAGCAGACCATGAGGCAATTGGAAGATAATGAACGCCTTTGCGTAAGCATCTACCCAGCCGCTTCCAGGCGATGCAAGGTTTTTGATGACCACGAGTGCAATTTGATTTGCCACGACATACCCGAGAGTCCAGGTGGACAGTCGAACAAGGCGCGCTACTGCGGGATGTCGAAATTGTGGTCTAAACGAGAGTCGTATTCCGCTTCGACGTACGACCAACAATTGGGTAGTTGCCATTAATGCAATGCCGACTGTTGTGCTGAGTCCGAGTGTCCACAGCAGCGAATTGTTGGACATAACTTCGCCCAATTGGGGAGGCGATGTTGCGCCGACTGAAGGAATGTACAAAAGAAACCCAATTGCAACGATGTTTGCCAGAACAGGCGACCATGCTGCTGCGAAAAACTGTCGTCGGGCATTGAGCAGCGCAGAAGTTATTGCGCTTATCCCGTAAAAGAAGATCTGAATAAGAAATATTCTCGTGAGTGCTGTGCCGGCTTCCCGGTAAGCGTTGGCGTCTACGGCGCTTGATGGGTTGAGCGAGAACAGGTGAAAAATTGCTGGAGCGGCTAACACTGCAACAACAGTGACGGACACGAGCACGTACAACGCAGTGCTGACAATGGCGTCAATGTCGTTGTTCTCTTTGTGTTCGTTGTCAACGAGCCGCGCAAAGAGGGGGACAAGGCTGGCGGAAAGTACGCCTCCGATGAAAAGCTCGTAGATGGCGTTAGGGGCGTTATTTGCGCCATCGAATGCGTCAGCCAACGCGGTTTGGCCGATGACCATGCCGAAAATCACAATGCGCACAAGTCCCGTAATGCGGGAGACTGCGGTGCCAGAAGCAACGACGAGATTCGATCGAATAAGACCGGCCATGAGCACTCATCATCGTAGGGGTTTGGATCGGAGTGGCGGCGGGATCAAGCACTAAGGTTGCCCGAATGGAAAGCCGATTTGAGTCAGTTCAGCAGGTGCGAGACGGTCTAAAGCAGGTCAATTATTTGGCCGACGACGGCATCGCTGGTGTGGTCTATCTAGCGCAGCGGCTTGGGAAGCCGATTCTCGTCGAGGGCCCAGCCGGAACGGGAAAGACGCAGTTGGCAAAGAGCGTTGCCGACATGACGGGCGCCCGTCTCATTCGACTGCAGTGCTACGAAGGTCTAGACGAGTCGAAGGCGCTCTACGAATGGAACTACAAGAAGCAGTTGTTGCGCATCCAAGCCGATAAATCAAGCGACTCTTGGAGCGAAGTTCACGACGACATTTTCTCGCAGGAGTTTTTGCTCACCCGTCCCTTGCTCGAGGCAATCAGCAGTGAAGATCCAGTAGTTCTATTGATTGACGAAGTGGATCGTGTCGAAATCGAGACAGAGGCATTGCTGCTCGAGATTCTCTCGGAATATCAAGTTTCGATCCCCGAACTTGGAACCATCACGGCAAAGCAGATCCCGATGGTCTTCCTCACGTCGAACAACACACGCGAATTGTCGGAGGCCCTCAAGCGCCGTTGCCTGTTCCTGCACATCGATTACCCAGATATGGAACGCGAAAAAGAAATCGTTCTTACGAAGGTTCCCGACATCACGCAAAACCTTGCCGATCAGATCGCGCGTATCGTGCGAAGCATTCGCCAATTGGATTTGAAGAAGGCACCATCGGTGAGCGAAACGCTCGACTGGGCCCGAACATTGATGTTGCTTGGTATCGAACACATCGATGCTCAAGAGGCAAAAGAGACACTCCACATCCTGCTCAAATACCAAACCGACATTGCCAAAGCGGCGAAGGAACTGTCGGTCGACAAGTGATCTGAGCCATGCCCGTCCTTGACTTGATGTCGGGTTTTATTGTTGAACTGCGTAATGCAGGTCTTCCCGTGAGCCTTACCGAGAACCTCGACGCGATGGAAGCGGTTAAAGAGATCCCTCTTGAGGATCGTCAAGCATTCAAGTACGCGTTGGGTGCGACACTCGTCAAGAGCAACTCCCATTGGCGTGCATTTGAGACCATCTTCGAGGTCTATTTCTCACTTCGCGGTGCCGAGTACAACATTGTCGATGGCGAGTCCGATACTCCCGGAGAGCTTGGCCGCGACGAGCAAGACTCGCAGCAACCCGGCGAGGGCCGTGGTCAAAGCGGAGGGATGGACGGGCTAACCCCCGAAGAACTCGCGCAGATGCTGATGCAGGCATTGATGAATGGCGACCAGGCAATGATGCGCGCGTTAGCCAAACAGGCAGTGCAGCGTTTTGCAGGGATGGAGCCCGGACGTCCAGTGGGCGGCACCTATTACTTGTACCGCACGCTGCGCAATCTTGATTTAGACAACATGCTCGAGAAGTTGATGCAAGCAAATAAAGACTCGGCACAGCAGGACCTCACAAAACTCGAGGAGCGTCTTGAGAAGGACGAATTCGAGAGCCGCATAGAGCAGTTCAAGCAAGAAGTCGAAGCCGAGATTCGACGAAAGTTAGTTGCCGATCGCGGCGCAGAAGCCATGGCAAAGACTCTTCGAAAGCCACTTCCCGAAGATGTGGATTTCATGCATGCAAGCCGAGACGAGATGCAGAGCCTGAAAAAGGCATTGCAGCCACTCACTCGCAAACTTGCCGCAAAGTTGGCACGCAAGCGCAGGCATGGCCGAAAAGGTCCGCTGGATTTTCGTAACACCGTGCGCCACTCGCTCAGTTATGGCGGCGTTCCTGCAGATCCAAAATTCAAATATCCGCGCCCTGCAAAACCCGAATTGATGGTTATCGCCGACATTTCAGGAAGCGTCGCGGCTTTTGCTCGCTTTACGCTGATGCTCGTCTATGCCATTCAAGGGCAGTTTTCCAAAGTTCGATCATTCGTCTTCATTGATGGCCTCGACGAAGTGACTAGTTATTTCAAAAACACCGAAGACATCAGCGAAGCAATACACCGAGTAAACACCGAAGCCGATGTGGTGTGGGTGGACGGCCATAGCGACTACGGCCATGCGTTTGAAGTGTTTTGGGAAAAGTACGGCAAGGACATCAACCCAAAAACCACCATCTTGTTGCTGGGTGATGCGCGAAATAACTACCATGCAGCCCAATCTTGGGTAGTCAAGGAAATGCAAAAACGTGGACGACACGTGTATTGGTTAAATCCCGAGCCGAAGAGTTACTGGAATACCGGAGACTCAATCGTGGGCGAGTACGGCACTTTCACCGACGGCGTTTATGAATGCCGCAACTTGAGGCAGCTGGAAGGCTTTGTCGAGAAGCTGGTATGACCAAAACGCGAATCGTCTTGGTTCGTCACGGCGAATCGAATGTAACCGTTCAGCGAGTTTTGGGCGGCCCGCGCACGTGTAGTGGTTTATCGGATTTAGGAAAATTGCAGGCCGAACGGTTGCGCGATCGACTTGCAAACACGCAAGAACTGCAGTGCGATGTGTTGTACTCAAGTGGCTATCCCCGAGCTAAAGAAACAGCTGAAATAATTGCGCCCGCCCTATCTAGCTTGGCGATCAACATCGACACTCGATTCGGCGAACACGACCCAGGCCCCGAATGTGACGGGCTTACATTTGCGGAATTTGTTCGTCGTCATGGCTCTCCAGACTGGGGCGGCGATCCGCATGCCGAGTTTTTCCCTGGTGGCGAGACCATTGCACAGTTTCATCAAAGGGTTTACTCGGGGTTGGATGCTGTTGTCTCTCAACACTTTGGTAAGACCGTGGTAGTTGCGTGTCATGGTGGTGTAGTGGACGCGATACTTCGACGAACCATGCGTACTCCACAAACTGGCGCGTTTGAGGTGCACACCAAAAACTGTTCGCTTACCGAGATTGCAGAGATTCGTGCTGGGCACTGGGCGCTATTGCGTTACAACGACCACTCGCACCTTCATGGTCTACCGGTTGCTACAAATATTGATTAGTCGATCGACATGATCTCACCGAATCTTCCGTTAGTGGTGATCGGTGCAGGGGCGGCAGGTGCAGTTGTCGCATCGAGATTGTCGGAAAATGAGCACCAGTCCGTTCTGCTTCTGGAGGCTGGGCCTGACGTCGAATCATTCCAGGAGCCAGAGGGCATTAGGTCATCCAACTTTCTTCAAGCTCTGCAAGTTGCAGAACGAACCTTTGAGGATTTGTATGTGCAACGCACCGCGCAGCAAAGTTCGGTTTGGTACCCAAGAGGCCGGGGAATGGGTGGCAGCACTGCCGTAAACGCAATGGTGGCAATGTCGGGCATGGCGGAGGACTTCGAACGTTGGAAGAATCGCCACGGTTGTGACGGGTGGGGTTGGAGCGATGTTGGGCCCGTGTTTCGCATGTTGCCATTTGCGACGACAACAGTTGGCGAGTCGGATTGGGGCATCATCGATTCGGCTTTAGTCGAGGCGCTGACAACTATGGGTATCTCCCGCAACGATCAATTATCGTCCGATTCGCAAACAGCCGAGGCGGTGGGTGCAGCAACGTTGCTATTCGATGGAAAGCAACGAAGCTCGACAAACGTCGCGTACATGGATAATGCGAGAAGTCGATCAAATTTGACAGTCCGCGGAAATTGCGAAGTCGATTCGATCATGATGAGTGGCACTCGGGCTGTCGGTGTGAAATTGAGTGATGGATCAGTCATCGATGCCTCGGGGGTGGTGTTGTGCGCTGGTGCAATTCATTCACCCGCAGTATTGCTGCGCAGCAACATTCGGAGGCGGGGTATTGGCATGGGTTTGAAAGATCATCCCGCGGTTGCTCTGTCGTTGCAGTTGCGTGAAGAAGCGCATCAGCGGTTTGCAATCTCAACTATTTCCCGGTTGTCCTCAACAATTGGCTCTAGTGACATTCATCTTCTTCCGATGAACGCAGTTTCCACCAATGACAAAAAGAGCGGCGCATTGCTTGCGGCAGTGATGGAAGTGACTTCCACTGGTTCTGTCCGGCTTGGCAACAATCGTCGACCCCAAGTTGATTTCTCTTTGCTATCAACTGAACACGACCGGCAAGTGATGCGCGACGCAGTCATGCGCTCTCTTCGGGTTCTTGAACAAAAGGCGCTTACCGATGTAGTGGGCGCAATGTATTGCGACAATCTTGGAACGCCTTGCGATTGGCTAGCTACAGCTACGACAGATCAATTTGATCAATGGATGTTGCGAAACGTCGGTGTCTATGCACACGCTGGGTGCTCGCTTCGGATGGGGTCAACTGCCGACGACGATGCTGTTGTTGACACCGATGGCGCGGTAATCGGCCACCAGGCTTTATGGGTGTGTGACGCCTCAATATTCCCCGATTTGCCTCGCGCCAACCCGCAGCTTGCAGTGACAATGCTTGCGGAGCGCATTGCCCCGCGAATTGCTGGATGGCTGGGTTTGTAGCTAAGCCCAGTTCAGCGAACGCTCAACTGCGCGTCGCCATTGCTGATACCTAGCGCTTTCGCCACCATTCGGTTCGGGGCGAAACGTACGCTCGAGATGCCATGCGGCGGCAACGTCGTCCAGCGATGGCCAGATTCCCTCGGCTAGGCCGGCAAGGAATGCTGCACCCATTGCGGTTGTTTCAAGTTCTGTTGGGCGCAACACGTCAACGCCAAGTAGGTCGGCTTGCATTTGCAGCATGAAATCCATCACTGCGGCACCGCCATCTACACGCATGTCGCGCACTGTTACTGCTGCAGCGCTTGCCATCGCGTCCACCACGTCGCGCGTTTGAAACGTGATTGATTCGACGACTGCTCGTGCAATATGGGCCCGCGTGGTTCCGCGTGTAATGCCAATAATTGTTCCGCGGGCATTCGGATCCCACCAGGGGCTTCCCAATCCTGTAAACGCGGGCACCACCACGACGCCACCCGAGTCGGTGACGCTTTGGGCGAGTGGCCCAACTTCGTGTGCATGTTGAATGATCTGCAGTCCGTCTCGCAACCACTGAATAGCAGAGCCGGTCACGAAGATCGCGCCTTCGAGGGCATAGGTGGGTGAACCAGTACCCAAATCCCAAGCAACGGTCGTCAGCATTCCGTCCGCAGGCTGCGGGCATGTGTTGCCAACGTTCATCAGCACGAAACTTCCTGTGCCGTATGTGTTCTTGCTGCTACCAACGCTGAAGCAGGCTTGGCCGAAGAGAGCTGCTTGTTGGTCGCCCGCGATTCCCGAAATGGGTATGCCCTTGGGGATGCCCGTATGTTCCGCAGTCAGCGCGCATCTGCCACTTGATGGAACGACGGTCGGTAGGGCATTCATCGGAACTTTGAAGAGCTCGCACAGTTCTTTGCTCCAACACATGTTCTTGATGTCGAACAGCATGGTTCGGCTTGCGTTCGTTGCATCAGTGACAAAGGCTGAACCCTTGGTGAGATTCCAGATGATCCACGAGTCGATCGTCCCGAACGCAAGTCGATCGTCTGACGGCAGGTTGCCATGATTGATCATCCACTCAATCTTCGTGGCAGAAAAGTATGGATCAAGCACTAAACCCGTTGTGGCTCGAACGAGGGGGAGCGATGACTCAAGTTCATGACATCGCTGCGCGGTTCGCCTATCTTGCCAAACAATTGCTTTACCAAAAGGTTTGCCAGTCTGTTTGTCCCACGCAACAATCGTTTCTCGTTGATTAGTAATTCCAATCGCGGCGATTGGCTGGTCGATTTTCTGTACAACATCCGTCAAGGTCGCATGAACCGCATTCCAAATTTCGTTTGCATCGTGTTCGACCCAACCAGGTTGGGGGAAATACTGTGGAAATTCCTGGTAGCTGGAGATTGAGGGCCGTCCATCGGCGAATACTGCTCGAGCACGCACCCCTGTCGTGCCGGCATCGATCGCGATAACAACTGGTGTCTGTCTAGCTGGCGCCATGCCTTGATATTACGGCTGGGAATTCAGTTGGTCTTGTCTGGAAGGATCAATCAGCCTTGGCGAGCGGTCATTCGAGATACCACACGAGTTCAGCATCAAGGTGAGTACCGATACAACGAGCAAGTAACGAGCGCGTCTCATGCGGGCACCTCGATTGCAATCTCTACGATAAAGCGAGCACCCACGATGCCATCTTGCCGATTCTCGGCCCAGATACGTCCACCATGCAGGGTGATGTGTTC
>CAZNBF010000008.1:13008-24551 GCA_964571325.1 uncultured Acidimicrobium sp. | reverse complement strand
GCCGCCTTGATCAACGTGTCGAAACCTTTTCGCGGCACAAGCCTGCTGAGACCAACAACGAGTTCGGCATCTTGCGCAACTCCGAATTCTTCGCGTGCACTTCTTCTTTTACTTTCTGAAAGCGGAGCGAAGCGAACGGTGTCGACCCCTGGGGGGATGACCGTTATCGGCAAGGCATCACCACCCACATTTCTTGCCTCAGCAGCTGGGTAGCCACCTGCCGCAATGATGTGAGTTGCGCCAGACAACACTCTGCCCAATACAAATCTTGAAAGTGGCAACCTGCCAGGAACTGTTACTTCGGCCCCGTGCAACACCACCATGTACGGCAATTGCAACGATCGGCCAACGATGCCCAACGGCACTGCGGGATCGAGCACAACCATTTCGGCACCAACCTCTTTTGCCATCTGATTGATGCGGTGCGCCATCCAAGGGTGCGGCAACAACACGGGTTCGCGGGTTCGACGGATTTCGTAAGGTTGCTGCGCATCGAACTGCTCGCTACCGGCATGGGGTGACGTGAGCACTGCAAACGAATCTGGAGGCAGACGACGCCACCATTCCCACAACAAGTTTTGAATGCCACCGATCTTGGGCGGGAAATCATTGGTGACCAACAGATGCTTCATAACGGTGCACCAATACTGGCAGGCAAGTCAGCGTGGATCTGGTAGCAACCGCAATTCGTCGGCCACGAGTGGATCGTTATCCGAAAAATTGATGAGGTGTCGAAGGTTTAGCCGAGCGGCTGCCCAGACCGCATGTGCACGCAGCACCGGTTGTGGGTGGTTGAGATATCGAACAATTACTTCTTGGACATCTAGATCTAAACCATACGCGATGTTGCCCAAGTTGATGAGAGCGTTGCGCCTCACCCATGTTGGGTCGCGATCGGTGATGTACCAATGTTTAAAGTTGCTTAAGAGCGCAGCATCGTCCATGTTGAGCAATTGCAAGATGGGCACCCACTGCCGCACTTCTGCATTCTGTTTCTTTGTGATGCTCAAGCGCTGGGTAGGCGGACAAACCTCTTGGCAGTCGTCGCATCCATAAATGCGATCGGCAAGCGCAACTCGATATTGCCTGTCGAATACACCAGGTTTTTGAATCAACCAAGCCAAACACTTAGCGGCATCTACTACCCCGTTTTCAACAATCGCCCCGGTTGGGCACGCATCGACACAACGCTTGCACGCCCCGCAACCATCATCTACTTGAGTAGTGCTCGCCCGCAAAGGCGCATTAGTTACAACGCTGCCGAGCACAAAGAAACTTCCGTGCCCCTTCAGCAAAAGATTGGCGTTCTTGCCAAACCACCCAAGCCCTGCCAAGTGTGCGGCGCCACGGTCGACCAACGAGTTGTCGTCGGCAAACACCACTGCCTTCCAACCTTCGTCGCGAAGTTTGTCGCGCATGGCGTTGAGCCCAAGTGTCAATTCTGCGTAGTAGTCGCGCTGGGCATATCGAGCAATGCGCGAACTGGGTGTGCTTGGGACTTGCACCAATGGCTGCGAATACGAATATGCGCCGACAATCACTGCCTTCGCATCTGGCAATGCCATGCGTGGGTCGGTTGATCGCTCTGGGTTGCGGTAGGTGAACTCCATGGTGTCGTGCAACCCGCGTGATTTTCGTTCGATCAGTGCGGTTCGAGCCTGCAAAAAGATTTCTGCTGGCGCGACGCCAACCTGATCGAGACCACTCGACCGCCCTACCTTCAGTACATCGGCCGTATAGGTATCGATGAAGGCTTCGGGAAGCGTTGGGTTTTTAGCTAACGGCACGGTGCCGAAGCGTAGGCACCATTCCGGCATTTGCGAGCAACCTGAGTGCTCGTTGCTCTTCGAAGTTGAAAACTACGGCAGTTTGCTGTGCATCGCCACACATGTGGGTGACGAGGCAGTCGTCGCAAGCCGCGGTACTGCGCATGACGCAGGTGTCGCAACTGATGACCAATGGGCTCTGCGGAGTGATGGTGATGGTTCGGTTTGGCTGGTTCATTTTGGTCTCCCTGTTGTGTCTGGCTGTAGGCGTTTATTTCGGTTCTTGGATGACATGTGTACGTGAATTGCACACATAGGAAGCATGCCTGCGGGGTGTAACGGGGTGCACCCAACTATTGTCTTGGTAATGACAACCCCTACAAGCAGTCGTGCATTTACCGTTGGCAAAGTAAACGATGTATGGACGAGGTCGGTTACAGATGTCGCAATCGATTCCCTCGGAACGGGCGACGTACTCCTCGCAGTTGAGTATTCGTGCATCAACTACAAAGATGGGCTTGCATCTTCGGAAAAGGGCCGGGTTGCTCGAATCGACCCGCTGATTGGCGGTGTAGATCTAGCGGGCCGAGTAGTGCAGTCAGCGAACCCCGAATTTCCAGTTGGCTCCTATGCAATCGCCCATGGCAACGACATCGGAGTTTCTCACCACGGCGGATACAGCCAATTTGCACGCATACCAGCCGAATGGTTGGTTGCGATGCCGCAGAACATGACCAGCAAAACCGCAATGATGATTGGAACTGCCGGATTCACTGCGGCCGAGTCTGTTGACGCACTGGAACGTGCCGGGCTTCGGCCAGGTGATGGCCCTGTGCTTGTTACGGGCGCAACCGGCGGCGTGGGTTCGGTTGCAGTGGGCATGCTTGCGAAACGCGGGTATGAAGTTGTTGCATCAACCGGCAAAGCGTCATCTGTTGACTGGCTTAAAAGCATTGGCGCCTCGAGCGTGATTGATCGAGCAGAAACCTCGGCAGAGCACCCGAAGCCATTGGAAAGCGAGCGTTGGGCTGGCGCAGTCGATTGCGTTGGTGGCACGACACTGGCTTACGTACTGCGAACACTCAAGTACGGCGCGGCAGTTGCAGCAAGTGGCCTCACGGGTGGCAGCGGCCTAAATACAACAGTGCTTCCATTTATTTTGCGAAACATAAGCCTGCTTGGTATCGACAGTGTGCAAACACCAATGCCGCTGCGTCGATCTTTGTGGCAGCGAATTGATACAGATTTGCGACCACAGTGGCTCGACACCGAAGTACCCGAAATCATTGGCTTGAACGACCTGCCGTTGCAACTGGACAAAATACTTGCTGGACAGATGCAAGGCCGAGTGCTTGTAGACCCCAACCTCTAGAGCAACTATTTGCGGGGAAGCACCACCGCGCCATGATTGTCTATTGAAAGAATCTTTGTTGCTCCCGATGTTGGCAGCGCAGCAGCAATGACATTTGCTTCAGCCTTATCGCACATGACAGCAACCGTTGGGCCCGAACCAGACAGCCACGCGCACCACGCGCTTGAACCGAGTGCGGCCTTCAACGCTTCATGAGATGTTGGTGCGTTTGCAAGACGTATGTCTTGGTGAATGCGTTCCGTGGTTGCAACACGCAAAACTGTTTTGTCGCCGGTTGCAAGTGCGCCAAGCAACAGTGCTGTATGACCGATGTTTACAACGGCATCGGCCAGCGAGACAGTTGAAGACAAGGTGGTTCTGGACTTCTCTGTGCTGGTTTGAGTTTCTGGTATCCATGCAATAATTGCGGGTTCGAGAGCACAAGGAAACTGCACCACTTCACCGGATGCGCTGGCAGTAACGCCACCAACCAATGAGGCGGCCACGTTGTCGGGATGCCCTTCCAACTCGGTGCTCTGATGCAACAACTTGCTGCGTGCAGCACCAAACAACGATGCATCAGAACCGTTTTGTTGAATGTGTGCCAGAACGACACCAGCCACCCTTGCAGCGCCGCTAAACCCAAGCCCTCTACCCATTGGTATTTCCGACTGAGCCCAAACACCGCCTGTTCCCCCGCCTAGGCGAAACGCAATTGTTGCTGGGTGATGTTCATCCAAAAGTTTCGCCCGCTCCGGAATGGGTGCACCATCGTCGAAACCCATGTCGAAATACAACGAGAGAGCCATCCCGAGAACGTCGAACCCCGGCCCCAAGTTGGCCGAACTTGCTGGCACGCGTACAAAAACTGAATCACTCATGGGCGACTATCGTGCCACACTCGAACTGACGGCAATCAGTTTGTCCAATGCATTGGATGCAGCGCCAGAGTCGATGCTGCCTGCGGCTCGATCGAGCCCTTCAGCCATATTCGGTGCAAGGCCTCCAACAACTAAGCCCGCTGCAGCATTAAGCAGCACGATGTCGCGCACCGCACCTTTTTCTCCCGCCAACGTCTTTCGTACAACTGCTGCGTTATGTGCCGGATCGCCACCACGAACAGCAGTCACATCGGATTGCTGTAGGCCCAAATCTTTTGCATCGATTGAAAATTCGTTGATGAGTCCGTCACGAAGTTCAACAACATGACAAGGCCCGCTGAGCGACAACTCGTCGAGGCCGCCGTGGCCGTGCACAACCCATGCTCGCTGTACTCCTCGACTTTTTATTGCCGCAACCATGCTGTGCGCCGATGATGGGTTACCGACGCCTACGACCATGTACGAAACTTTGGCCGGATTGGCCATAGGCCCAAGCAAATTAAATGCAGTTGGTACTCCAAGTTCTTTGCGTGTTGGCCCCGCATGTCGGAATGCTGGGTGAAAAGTTGGCGCAAAACAAAAGCCCATGCCTGCCTGAGTGACGCACGTTGCAACACCTGCACCATCCAATTCAATCGCGACACCGAGGGCCTCAAGCACGTCGGCTGTTCCGCACTGCGAAGATGCAGCGCGGTTGCCGTGTTTACACACGGGGATTCCAGCGCCCGCCACAACAAGCGAGGCCATTGTCGAGATGTTTACCGAATGTGATTTGTCGCCGCCGGTGCCAACGATGTCGATTGCTCGCGCAGCAATATTGTCGGGAAGTTCGACTACCCCCGAAGCGCCGATAACGGCTGCGAGCATGCCTTGCAGTTCGTCTGCGGACTCCCCCTTGGCGCGAAGAGCAATGACGAATGCCGCAATCTGTGAAGGTTGCGCTTCTCCACGAAGGATTGCAGTCATGGCTACTTCTGCGTCGGCGGAAGAAAGATGCTCACCAGACACGAGCTGGGCAATGACGCTCGACCATCCTCCAACGAGTTCGATTGAACTCATTGCATGCTCCTCAAATGCGAAAGTGATTTACGCGCTCTGGCGACGTTGGCGCAATATGCGACGACGCTCGCGAGCGGTTGCCCCGCCCCAAATGCCCTGGTGCTCGCGATTGTCAAGTGCATAGTTCAAACACGCTATGCGGACCTCGCACTGCTCGCACACTGATAAAGCAAAGTCTGCGTGATCCTCGTTGTCCGGGTAGAACATCTCGGCGTCCAAGCCGTGGCATGCGCCTTTGCTTCTCCACGTCATATCCACAATCGACACAAAGTCCCCCTCAGCACCGCTGAAAAAACTTCCCCGCGGGTGATGGTACGACCAGCACCTATGTCGACGCCAATTGACCCATAACCGTCGTCAAATTGCCCGATTTACGGGCTTTTGGCTTATGCCCGTAAATCGTTGAGCAGTTCGGTAACCGTGCTGGATTGCAAGGAAACCGACTGTTGGTAGGCCGGGTGGTCGCACGCAATCTGAGCGCCGCCAGCGGCAAACTTCTCTACTTGCTCTGGCGTGAACTCAAACCGCACATAGTGCACGGCTGCAGTCACGTAATCGCGAGTGAGCTGCTCGGCGTGAGCCTCTTCAGTAATTGAACGAACCTCGGAGCCGTCACTGAGACGGACGACGATGGACGACTCGATGTTGACAAGCTTTGGAAGCCACTCACGCATTTCATCTTCTGTTACCAGTTCGATGAACAGAGTTGCCGACAACTGGCCTGCCTCTGGGATGAGTGGGTTGTACGCGTGCAACTCTTCCATTACCTGCTCGTCGCGCATTACTTTCTCGGCGCGAATCATTTCATGAATCTGTGAGCGCATGGTTACACGATTCTCAAACATCAACGTGACTACTGGGCCAAGGGAAATGCGACGCAACTTCTTCAGTTCGATAACTTCGGCACGACTCTCGGCGCGCACACGCTCGTAGGCGCGTAGGTCGAGAATGTCTTCGATTGATAACTTGCGCGAAGGGACAGTGTTAGTGGGGGTTGACATGACTATTTCTTCTCCTCTGGTATGCCGTACGCCCGTGCCAAAACTTGCAGCGGGTGCACTGGGTGGTTTCCTGTTTGTTCGTTAATTGCTGTATTGGCAAGGTGACAATCGCCTGTGACGACTTCGCCTTGTGCTTCTGTAATCATCTTTCCGAGTTTCTCGGCGATCGGCATGGACAACTCCGCGTTTTCTGCGCGAAGCCCCCACATGCCATCGATGCCTGAACATTGCTGGATCAGTTTGATTTTCGCACCGGTGAGTTTCATAAGATCGCGACTCTTTAAACCAATGTTCTGCGCGCGCAAGTGGCATGGCGTGTGATAAGTAATCGTCTCGGGAACGTGACCCTTGAAGTCGAGTTCGAGCGACTGACCTTCGGTCTTGTGAATCTTCATCAAGTATTCGGCAGCGTCGTAGGTGTTCTCCGACACCAACTGGGCATCTGGGCCACCGACGTAGTCCAGGTAATCCTTCTTCAATACATAACTGCATGTTGGCTGAGGAACCACGATGTCGTTGCCTTTGCGAACCTCAGCGGCAAGATTGGCAACATTCTTTGCTGCAACCTTCGTGAACGTGGCCATGTCGCCGCTGTGCAGGTATGGCGCTCCGCAGCAAGCAGCGTTGTCGGCAATGGTGCATTCGATGCCGTTGTGTTCGTAGACCTTGATGAGATCTTGGCCGATCGATGGATCCTGATACTCCACCAAGCATGTTGGGAATACGGCCACTTTGGCTTTCGGATTATTGAGGCGGATTTTTGGACGACGCTTGAACCACGTGCTGAAACGAGTCTTTGCGAATGGTGGCAACATACGAACACTTGAGATGCCAGCAGTTTTTTCAACAACCTTGCGGATGAGCGAGCCTGGCTTGGCGCCCATCACAACATTGGTAACGACACTGACCGACGTGGCTGCTTTGCCCAACGCATCGGTACGACCCATGACAGCGGTGGTTACTTTGTTGCGGGTTGACATGTGGCCATTTGCGCGACGCATGGCGTCGGTACGCAACATAAGGCGAGGGAAATCCAATGCCCATTCGTGCAGGCTTGGGATGTACGGGCAGTTGATGTAGCAAAGCTTGCACTGGAAGCATTCGTCTGCGACGTGGTCTTGCTGAGCGGGCGTCATCTTGCCCGCGTCTTGATCATCGTGTTGGTCGATGTAATCAAACAATGTTGGAAACGACGGACAAAACTTGAAACACAAACGACAGCCATGGCACAAGTCGTATACACGCTCTAGTTCCTTGCGGGTGTCGGCCTCGTCTAGGTAGAGCGGGTGATGTGGATCATAAATCGTTGTCATTGGATGTCGATTCGTTTCTATTTCGTTGAACTATTTCGTTTCATTCATATTTGGGCCGCACCTCTCGGTGCGACCCAAATTGAACAATTACAAACTTCCTGAAATCAGGAAATGCTCTTCAAGCCATCGGTGAAACGACCTGCGTGGCTCTTTTCAGCGCGTGCAAGTGTTTCAAACCACTCTGCGATTTCGGCAAAGCCTTCTTCGCGGGCAGTCTTTGCGAAACCTGGGTACATCTGTGTGTACTCGTATGTTTCGCCAGCGATGGATGCCTTCAAGTTCTGCTCGGAGTCGCCGATTGGTTCGCCCGATGCTGGGTCGCCCACTTCTGCGAGGTACTCGAGGTGACCGTGTGCATGACCGGTTTCGCCGTCAGCAACGTTCTTGAACAGTGAAGCTACGTCTGGAAGACCTTCGATGTCTGCCTTCTGTGCGAACCACAAGTAACGGCGGTTTGCTTGGCTCTCGCCAGCAAATGCTTCCTTGAGGTTCTCATGTGTATGCGTGCCTTTGAGCCCGGCCATGATTTCTCCCTTTGTTTGTTTTGATGTGTGGTTTTACTTTTTGCTTGCTTTCGCCTGTTGAACAGGAGACTTTGCGCCGCGCTGGGTCGAACCTTTGCGGCGACTTGTTTCGCAGGCAGAACAGATACCGCGGAAAACAACACCAACTTCGTTGATTACGAAGTCGGTGCTATCTGTGGGGCGCAACGTTGCTGCGCCTCGAACATGGACGTCACGAATTTGTCCGCAACTATCGCAAACGGCGTGGTGGTGATCGCCAACGTTTGGATCGAAGCGTGTTGCGCCAGAGCCAATTTCAATGAACTGCAATTCGCCCATCTCAGCAAGTTCGTTCAGGGTTTGATACACCGTTCGCAATGAAATGCCTGGCATTTGCGCACTCGCCTGCGCATACAAATCTTCTGCGGTTGGGTGAGTTTCGTTTTCGTGCATTAGTTGGAAAATGAGTTGGCGCTGCGGTGTGAGCTTGCGGCCATTGGCCCGATAGGCAACTGCGAGAGAAGCTGGTGACTGCATGGATGACAATTTAGTGCAGTTTGATCTAATTTGCAAGTCTTGCTAATTAGCAAGTGATGTGAATTAGGCCTCATGGCAGCCCAATGACCGGGGTTCTGGCCATCCCGTTTAGGCTCGGGCGATGGATTTCGTGCGCGCAAACAACATTGCCAGGCTGCGAACCGAACAATTTGACGTACTTGTGGTGGGCGGCGGTATTACGGGCCTTGGTGTTGCGCTGGATGCCGCTTCGCGCGGACTCAGCGTGGGCCTTGTTGAAAAAGATGACTTCTCCTCCGGCACGTCCTCCAAAAGCAGCAAACTCATTCATGGCGGCCTTCGCTACCTACAGCAAGGTGAAATTGGTTTGGTTTATGAGGCGCTGCATGAGCGCCAGCGCCTAGTTCGAAACGCTCCACATCTCGTCAGCGTCCTCCCCTTCATGATTCCGATCTTGACACGTGATGGCGTGATCTCGAAGAAAATCGCCAGAGCACTAGGAAGCGCTCTGTGGATGTACGACCTCACGGGTGGATGGCGCATTGGCAAACTGCATCGTCGTTTGAAATCCGACGAAGCATTCGATCACATGCCAACAATGAACAAAGAAAAACTGGCTGGTGCGTACCTGTATTTCGATGCCGCCGCCGACGACTCAAGGCTGTGCGTTGCGATTGCACGAACCGCCGCCAAACATGGTGCAGCGTTGGCCAACTATTGCTCGGTGCAAAAGATTACGCACGACTCGAATGGTCGAGCCAATGGCGCGATTGTTCGAACGGTGGAGAATGAAGAGTTTGCGATTACATCTCGATGCGTAGTGAACGCCGCAGGCGTGTGGGCAGACAACATTCGTAAAGCAGATGAGGGCACCGACCCGCACAGCATCCGCCCCGCCAAAGGAATCCATATCACCGTGCCATGGAAGATGGTGCGTAACGACATTGCAGTTGTTATTCCGGTGCGACGCGACAAGCGCAGTCTCTTCGTGGTGCCTTGGGTGAGTAACGGAGACGGCACGTATCAATACACCTACGTAGGTACGACGGATACCGACTTTGCTGGCGGCGTGGATGAATCGCAATCGAGCCACGATGACATCGAATACGTGCTTGAGGCACTCAATCAGTCCGTCAATGGCAACATCACAGCCGACGACGTAACAGCGGTGTGGTCTGGTTTGCGACCGCTGGTACGCAACGAAGACGGCACTACCGCCACCGGAAAAACTGCAGACCTCTCTCGCAAGCACCAAGTGCGCGTGTCAGCAACTGGTGTTGTTTCTATTGCCGGCGGCAAACTCACCACATATCGAAAAATGGCAGAGCACACGGTTGACGAAGTGTTGAAGCAAGTTGGCAAAAAGACAGCATGCAAAACGAAACGCTTGCGATTTGTTGGAGCAACCGCAAAGTCATCCAAGAAACTCGATCGAGAAGCGTTACATCTATATCAACGCTTTGGTAGCGAGGCACAAACCATCCAACAGTTGATTGCAGGCGACGCATCATTGGCCGAGCCGCTAATAGTTGGGCTTCCCTACTTGCGTGCTGAAGCAATTTTCGCCGTTCGTTTCGAAATGGCGCGAACACTTGACGACATACTCTCTCGTAGAACTCGAGCCCGCATCATTAACCGGCCCGCATCACTTGCAAGTGCCCGTGCTGTAGCCAAACTCATGGCAACCGAGTTGCAGTGGGATGACGCGGAAGTTGAACGCCAAGTGGCGAACTATGTTGATTCATGTGCCAAAGAAGCAGCTGCGGGCGAAGTAAGCGAAGCCGAATACCTAGCGTCCCAAACGAACTGACTGATCATGACCGAACCAACACCACCCATTGCATTCAGTATTTCGCCGGACACCGTTGGTGAACAGTTTGCCGGAGGGCCGACCATTGACAATGCGGTAATCGAACAACTGAAAAAGGTTTGTTCAACATCGGTTGATGATGCCGACCGCGCCGAACATGGCCGCGACTGGTGGCCACTCGCAATGCATTGGGCCCTGGCCGGCAAAACGCCACGTAAACCGCATGCCGTCTGCCGCCCGAAAAACACGGACGAAGTGGTGGCCATTGTCAACATTTGTCGTCAGCACAACATTGCGCTCACAACAAGCGGAGGCCGCAGTGGTGTTTGCGGAAGCGCAGTACCGATGTTTGGCGGTGTCGTGCTTGACACCACTCAACTGGCCGGAGTCGTGTCGGTTGACAAAGTCTCTGGAATTGTCGAGGTGCTTCCCGGAACATTCGGCCCAGACATGGAAAGCGAACTTCAAACCAAATACGGAATCACCGTCGGTCATTTCCCTCAGTCGTTTGATATTGCGACTGTTGGCGGTTGGGTTGCCTGCCGCGGTGCTGGCCAGTTTTCTACCCGCTACGGAAAAATCGAAGACATGGTTGTGGCGCTCGAAGTTGTGCTGGCCGATGGCTCTGTCATTCGCACCGGTGGCGCACCAGCCGCAGCTACAGGCAGCGACATCACTCACCTCTTCGTAGGCAGCGAAGGAACACTTGGTGTAATCACACGCGTTTGGCTTCGCGCACACCCAAAGGCAACATTCGAAAAACGAGCCGCATACCTGTTCCCTACATTTGCGGATGGCATAGCTGCATGTCGAGATGCGGTACGCAAGGAAGCAACGCCTGCAGTACTTCGCTTATACGACGAAAGCGAGAGCAAGCGCAGCCACGGCACAGATGGAACCCAGTGCACACTTCTGGTGCTTGATGAAGGTGATCAACGCCTCGTCGACGCAACAATGTCCATCGTCGATGAATCGGCCCGCAATCACGGCGCCATTACAGGCGATGTGCAGTTGGTGGAGAAATGGCTGCACCACCGCAATGACACCAGCGGGCTGCAAGCACTGACTTCGAAGGGCTACATCGTGGACACGATGGAAGTTGCAGCGCCCTGGTCGAAGTTGGTTGACATTTTCAATGATGTTCGCGCCGCATTTCTCGGCGTCGAAGGTGCTCGCGCGGCAACATGTCACCTCTCTCACAGCTATCTAGACGGCGCGTGCCTGTACTTCACTTTTGCCGGCGACAAGACCGACGATATTGACAGCGCATACGTTGCGCTCTGGAACGCCGGCCAACGTGCCGCCATCGCATCCGGCTCAAATGTTTCGCATCACCACGGTGT
>CAZNBF010000008.1:0-12908 GCA_964571325.1 uncultured Acidimicrobium sp. | reverse complement strand
TCCCCCGCGCCTGGCTTGGTGGAGTTTGATGCACAACTGATGCGCGATGCCGTATTGCGTGTGTCTGCTGCGGCGCTGCAAGCGGCGGGGTCGGTAAGCGCGGTTGGCATCACTAACCAGCGAGCTAGCACCATCATGTGGGACAAAGCCACCGGCATACCTTGCGGCCCTGCATTGGGTTGGCAGGATTTGCGAACGGTTATGGAATGCATCATGGCTCGCAGCGAACACAACATGTCGCTTGCCCCAAACCAAACAGCAACCAAAGCATCCTGGATGTTGAAGAATTACTCACATAATGCAAATGTTTGTTTTGGAACTGTGGATACCTGGGTTGCGTATGTTTTGTCCAACGGTGATTTGCACGTCACCGACCATTCCAACGCCGCAGTAACCGGTTTGTACGACCCAAACTCACACAAATGGTCGAGTCGCGCGCTTGACATCATGGGTGTTGATATTGCAATGATGCCGAACGTTGTTCCTTCATCCGGCGTGATTGGCGCTGCCAGCGCATTGCCCGGTGCTCCCCCCATTGCTGCTCTCGTCGGAGATCAACAGGGTTCACTTATTGGACAAGGTTGTATCACTGCAGGAAAAACAAAGATCACGTTTGGCACAGGTGGCATGCTCGACACATTCACCGGGTCAACAGCGCCAACATCTGCGAACCGACTGGCAGGCGGTACGTTTCCAATCGTTGCTTACAGTGACGCTCACGGTATTCATTGGGGCAACGAAGCAATCATGCTGTCTGCCGGCACAAACATCGACTGGTTGTGCGCCGACATGCAACTGATCGATTCACCAGAACACAGCCACGAAGTTGCGTCGCAAGTCGAAACCTCCGATGGCGTGGTGTATGTGCCGGCGCTTCTCGGACTCGGAACGCCCAAGTGGGATTACGGTGCTCGCGGAACGCTGCTTGGAATTACGCGGGGAACGAGCCGCGCGCACATTGTTCGAGCAGTGCTAGAAGGCATCGCACACCGCGGCGCAGACATGGTTGACGCATCACAGGCCGATTCGGGGCTCACCATCGACAGCATCCGCATTGACGGCGGCATGAGCAAGAACCCCACCTTCGTGCAGGCGCTTGCTAACGCCACACAGCGAACGGTTGAAGTGTCTCCCGTCACCGAGGCAACCACGCTCGGTGCAGCATTCCTGGCCGGCGTCGCCGTAGGCACGTGGAAAACCTTGCCAGACGCGGTTTCAACCTGGAAACCAGCCCAACAGGTGGCCCCAAGCGCAGTTCTGAACAGGGATCAATGGGCAAGCGCATTGTCCCGCGCGGGTGGTTGGATACCCGAGTTATCGGGTCTTGACTTCTAGATTAAGTACGCCCCGTTTGGGCAATACTTGTTGAACCTTCGGAAAGGAACTACATCGTGCCCATCGCAAAGCAACGCGCACCGCGTAGCGCGCCACCAAAACAGCCAACGAGCAACGACAAGCAGCTGCTTGCGTTCGCTCAAGAAGCCGAACTTGCCGTGCACGACTTGTACGCAACAGTTGTTTCTTCATCCAAGTTCACTGGCGACGAGGCTGCGATGCTGTCCATGTTCACCGAACACCACAAGGCTTACGCCCAAGCAATCAACGGTCTGCTTGGAAAAGACGCGACCAACCGTCGCAACGAATCGATCTATCAGACTTATGTTGGTCAGCTCACCACCATGCAGAGCATCTACGCAACATTGCAAGCCCTGGAAAACACGCTTGCAAAGACCCACATCGACATTCTCAGCAACTTAGAGGGAATTGATGGAGCGCAACTCGTTGCCTCGATCATCACCGCCGAGGCCCGTCATGCGGCCGTGTTCGGCACGCTTCCAACGCTTTCTCTTTCAAGCGCACTTGACAACCCTGCGGCCTCGATTGCTCCTGCTTCGTCCGCACCAGCAACTCCTGAAACGACGGTGGCACCATGAGCAACTTCGAAAATCTCTCGCGTCGCGAACTTCTTCGTATAAGTGCACTCACCATCGGTGGCACCGCGTTCCTCGCGGCTTGTGGCAAGCAAAGCGGCGTTCAGGGCAGCACCAACATTGCAAGTGCCGGATCGGTTCCAGCGCTGCAGCCTGCAAACAGCGGCGACATCACCGACATCGTGTTGCTTCGCACCGCGGCATCACTTGAGTACAACGCCATCGACACCTACAACATGGTGATTGAAGATGGGCTGCTCACTGGAGAGTTTGCAAAACTGTCCGATGCTGCAAAGCGTTTCCGTGACGACCACCTTGCTCACGCCGCAGCGATCAACTCACTTGTTGTTTCCCTTGGTGGAAAAGCACACGAGTGTGCCAACGAACGAATTGACCGTTTGTATGTGCAGCCAGCACTCAAATTGATCACGACAGAAGGCAATGAAGATGTAAGCCGCGACGTTGTGGCGCTTGCACACGGCCTAGAGAACCTCGCCACCCAGACATATCAGGGTGTCGTTCGTTCGCTCACCAGCCCCAAGTTGCGCGGCGATGCAATGCGCATTGCACACGACGAGGCACGACACGCAGTCGTCTTGGCGCAAGTGCTTAACCCTGGATACGCATCTGTAGGCCCAACGGTGAACGAAGCAACCGGCAAGGCCAACATCGCCTCGGTGCCTGGAGCATTCGGCGGACTATCCATCATTCAAATTTCTTTGGGCAAGGCAAACGCCGACGGCGTCAAGCCATCGCTCACCATGGAAACGCCAAGCCTCAACGGCTTGATCTACGACAACGTCACCTGCTGACCCCCGTACACTGATCTCGACGGTGAGTAGGCCGGGTGACCGCGGTGAACGAGTGCTTGCACTAGTTCATTGAGGAAAGTCGGGGCTTCACAGGACAGAATGCTGGCGAGAGCCAGGTTGGGGCGACCTGACGTGTGGTGCAACAGAGAACAAACCGCCGATGGGCAGTGGCTGCAAAGCCTCCGTCACAGGCAAGGCTGAAACGGTGCGGTAAGAGCGCACCAGCGCATGAGGCAACTTGTGCGGCTTGGTATCCCCATTCGAAGCAAGACCATGCAGAGAGCATGAGCTGTCCGCTCGTTGGCTATTCGTAGCCAGCAACTCTCGGGTAGGTTGCACAGAGGGATGGTCATCGGTTGGCGCGAGAAATTGCGACGACTACAGAACCCCGCTTATAGGCCAACTCACCGTCACTTTCTTGCTGTTATGCACGGGGAGATGCTTGCCGTTCAAAGCGAATTTACCTAATGTTCATGTTGTGATTCATGACCCAGTTCTGGGATTGGTTTTTATAAAAACCACAAAGGTTGCAGGATCATCGTTTGAAGTAGCCATTGCTCCTCTACTATCCGATCAAGCCATCATCACACTCAACGAGCGTTGGGTTACAGATCGTGTTGCAGCAAAGACCATTCAACTACGAAACACACATTGGCTCCCACCAAAGAGGCTTGCCGCTCAAGTGCTTCGACATAGGCATCAAGCTGTATCCATTCCGACTGACATCCTGCGTGGACGTGGTTCAAGACATGAATGCTTTTCTTTCGAAAAAGACCATATGACTGCACAACAGATACGCGATCAGATTGGACAAGCCGAATGGGACCGCTGCCTGAAGGTTGCAATCATTCGGAACCCATACGAACGAGTGGTGTCCGATTACTTCATGAAGCGTGGACGGAGTCCATCTCCTGAAAATTTCCCTCAACTTAACGAATGGCTTCGTCGCAACCCCGAAAGAATTTTGCGCAATGAACGCATTCTGCGACTCAACGAATCAGGATCGCACCAACCTCCGCAGAGGCAGATTGACCTGGACTTTGTAATCAAGTATGAGCATTTCGACACGAGCCTTATGCAGTTTTCGAAAAGACTAGGCATTGATGGAAATGCACTTTGCGAGCGTTTTCGAGAAACAAGAGTGCACAGCGAATTTAAGAGCAACCAAGCAATTACGTCAAAGAGATTCACTCTTGATTCCGAGTCGAAATCACTCATAGATAGTTTGCTCTTATGGAAATTTGAGATGTTTGGTTACGATCAAGTTACGCCCACCAAAGAAATTGCCTAGGCCCTAGGCCAACTCACCGTCACTTTTACAAAACTGTTTCAGGTTTGAAAGTGGGCCTCAGACCCCACGAGCGCCATCCGTATCCATGGCGTGTGAGCCCCTCGACATAGATTGCGCGTGCTGCTGAGAATTGCTTTTCAATATCGAACAAGTCATCACAGGTTGCAAGTATCCGCTTTTCTTGCAGGAATCCACCGGCGTAATACTCGACGGGGCTACACCAGAAAGCGTTCACCTGAAACAAGGAATACGACGGCTTGCCGTTGGTGTCCTTTGGGTTGAACGCGTCGATAAGGCAACGAGACTCGCGGTGCAAAATATGGTCGATTATCGGCCACTGGTTAACCGGCCAGAACCGCATGGCCGTGCCGAACCACTGAGGGCACTTCGACCACGATGGAGCGACGAGGGCTGGTTCGACCGACCCTCCGGCCTCCAGGAAAGGCACCTCAGCCGACGGAATGGCCAGATCCAAGGTGGCCGAGCCCAAGCCAAGGGCGGCAACAATGAAAATTGGGGCAACGATCAGACGTAAACGTGACGGAATACAAACTCACTTTCGGTGGTTAATGAATTTTACTTAACCTTCGAACCGAAAAAATGGGAAATGATATCCCTCGACAGACGTCACACCCTTATGTTTATTGGGTTTGCTGGATTTTCTTACCTGTCTGGCCAATCTGCGACCGAACCCAGAGGATGAGACCGACACCCACTAACTCGAGCCCAACGTTGATCCAGCCCCGGTCGATGGAGGGCAGGGCTTGCTCATAGGTTGCGAACCCGCCCAATGGCCACCAGAACATGCTGGTATTCGCGAAAGCGCCGTCAAACACCAGGTGCATGAACAACCCGATGATCACGGCCAGTAACGGTTTGCGAACGGGCCGTCGGCCGGTGGTGATCAACATGACCACCGCCAAAAGAGCAATCACGGTGACCACGCTGTGCAGAGGCCCCGCGCCTCCCCCGATTCCGTCAATGATGTCGGGAATCAGTGCCCCGACGACCACGAGTCGAAAATTGAATTGAGGATCGCGAAAAACGAACCAGACCGCCGCTACCGAGGTGCCCACAAACCACAGCAGCATCAGTAACCCACGTCGAAAAAGATAAAGCAACCGCAGTGCGGGCACTCTGGGCGCTCAGTTTCAGGAAGCGCCCGAAGCGCACTGATTTCACCCTGGGCTATGTCGAGGTGGCAGGCACCGCACGTGGGGCCGGATAGCTTCGCGATGGCGCCGTCTGGCCGATGCTTGCGCTTTGCTTCGTACGTATTCAGTAGCGAAGCAGGCACCACCAACGCTTGCGCACTTCGTTGCTGAACCAGCCGCTCAAGACTTTCATTTTCTTCACGCTGAGCCACTGCAAGCGTTTCTGCGGCAGCAACATGCAATTGTTTCGCGTGCACAAGTTGCGACGAAACTTGCGCTTCCTCGCGATCGCACAAGTCGACCAACTCCATAAGTTCTAGCTCTCGGTCGTCCAATTGAGAACGTTGCTGCGTGCACGTTGCAATCTCGTGTTGCAGTGCTTCTGCTTCGCGCGGTGCAATAACTGTTTTCAGTTGCTTGTTCAGCCGAGCAATTGTGGCGTCATTCGCGTGACCCGCTACTTCCAGTTCGGCTATCTCTTTCGCCGCTGCTTGCGCTCGAGCAATGACCTCATCTAACGACTTTGTAATGGCTGCGACATCACTCTTTGTAGATTTGTGCAAGTCAATCTCTGGAAGATGCGAGAGACGATGTTTAGATTGCGCTATTGCAATATCGGAAAGTTGCACCGCGTAGAGATCGGCCAACTCGCTCATGAACTAGCCGGCGTCCACAGTTTGCACGGAAGCCGGAAACGGGGCTGCGCACTCATACACCCAATACTCGCCGATTCTGATGGTGTTTGTAGGAGAAAACGGATTGGTGTCAGTAGGAGAAATAGTTGTACCCGGGTCAACAACGTTGATGACCACCGTGTTCGTTGGATCAAACGGGACGGTGGTGGTGGTTGGCGCAGGCTTTCCAAGCTTTGTGGTCGGCGGTGCAATAGTTGGCGGAACAGTCCCGGAAACGACCTTCGCTAGACATTCATTACCAGGCAGGTAAATGCGCATCGGCGAGGGGTCTGGGCGGGTTTCGGTAGGCACAGCCGCGGGTGGGGCCTCCCAATCCTCTACCGGCAAATTGGTGTGTGCTGCATCCATGAATTGTTTCCAAATACGTGCGGGATACATGGAGCCCTGAACGCGAGTGATGCCATCCTTGGCAACGAACTCGGGAATGTTGACCATCGGTGTGTACGCCTTCGGGTCGCCCACCCAAACAGCTGTAGTCATTTGCTTACTGAAACCTACAAACCACGCGTTGGTGTTGTCGTCCTGCGTGCCTGTTTTACCGGCTGCCGGACGATCATTTTCTAAGGGCGTGCGGCGTGCAGTACCAAACTTGATGACGCCTTTCAACGTATCAACGGTCCGCAAAGCCACTTCCGGCGTTAGCACTTGTTCTGGGGCTAACTCATGGCGATAAATCTCAACACCATTGTCATCAATTCGTTCAATGAAATACGGCTGCATATGAACGCCACCGTTGGCAATTGTCTGAACACCAGCCGCCATATCTAGTGGGCTGAGTTCATTAGCGCCAGTTGCCAAAGAGGCATAGGGCTGAATGGTGAAGGTTTCGGGGTTTGTCCATTCGCTGTTAATCATTTTGTACATCAGCGAAACGATTCGCTCCAGCCCAACTACTTGGGACAACCGCGCGTACGCACAGTTGATCGAAAGCGCGGTCATCGTGCGCAGCGGAGCAACACTTTGGCTAACGCCCTTAGAAATGTAAAACGGTTCTTCGGGCTTGCCAGGGTTTGGCAAGGTGCACGGCAACGTTCCGTCGATCACGTCGTCGGGAAGAATTCCTGCTTGCAATGCGCCAGCCAAGATAAACATCTTCACGCTGGAACCTGTTTGCCTTCTGCGCATTGCAAGGTTGATCTCGTTGTTCGCGGCTTCAAACCCTGCACCACCAACCATGGCGCGAACACCACCTGTGAGATTGTCAATTGATAGCACCGCAGCTTCGATCCCTGTTTTATTGACAGGCAACTGCTCAAGTGCTGCAACTTCGGCCGCAGCTTGCGCGTCTTTGTCCAGCGTTGTGTAAATCTTCAATCCACCACGGAAAATCTTGTTGTAACGCTCTTGGTAAGTCGCTCCAAGCACTGTGCTTCGGTTGAGCAAATAATCTTTCACTTCCTCAGTGAAGTAAGTGCGGTTGATGTCTTGCGTTGGAACACTGTTGGCGTTTTCGGGAATTGGACACTCTGCATCAAGAGATGTGCGTATTTTCGGTGTCTCCCAACCTTTGCAGGCAGCAGTTGCTTCATCCGCTGTAAGCAATTCGGTTTCGACCATTCGGCCGAGCACAACCTTGTAACGCTGGCGCGCGGCATCAGGGCGACGAATGGGGTCGTAACTAGAAGGCGCCTGCACTAGGCCGGCAAGAAATGCGCCTTGTAATTCGGTGAGCCCTCCAACCGGCGCACCGAAGTACACCTCGGCTGCAGCTTGCAGCCCGTATGCGTTGTTCCCAAAAAAAACCGTATTGATGTAGCGCTCAAGAATCTCGCGCTTGGGAACTTCCTTTTCCAACATTGCCGCATAACGCGCTTGCAGAATCTTGTACCGCCCATCTCGATCGAGGCCGGCAAGAAATTCGTTTTTCACCACTTGCTGCGTAATCGTCGAAGCACCCTGACGTGTCGAGCCCGCCTGGTAATTGGAAAGCAACGCACGCACAGAAGCGCGCAAATTGACACCCTCATGGTCGAAGAAACCCGTGTCCTCAACAGCTAGCAATGCCGCAATCACGTGTTCCGGGACAGAGTCGACTGGTGTTCGTTGCGTATTTTCGATCTGGAAAACGCCAATCTGCTGGCCGTTGATGTCGTACAGCACACTGCGCTGCGCAAGGCCCGAAAATTGCGACAGCTGCACCGGCACCTGACTGTGCGCATTCAAGACACCCCAGGCTTGGGGGGCGATGGCTACCACGAGCGCCGAGATACACAGCGCACCGGCAACTGCAGTGATCAGCAGGCGCAGACTCAGCCTCAAGTGGGGGTTCACGACACAAATAACGCTACTCTGCCCGAATGCCTTCTTCTCGTCAGTTCCCGCGTAAACCCTTCCGTTTCGGCGTTCAAGCCAATAGCGCCCCCGACCGAAAGTCGTGGGTCGATCTGTCAAAACGTGTGGAGGCAAACGGCTACAGCGTGCTCACCCTTCCCGATCACTTCACCGATCAGTTGGCCCCGATGCCCGCACTGATGTGCGCCGCAGATGTCACATCGACACTGCGTCTCGGTGCATTGGTGTGGGACAACGACTACAAACATCCAGTTGTTTTTGCAAAAGAAATTGCAACGATGGATCTGCTCTCAGAAGGACGAATTGAGTTGGGCATTGGCGCAGGCTGGATGAAAACCGACTACGAACAGTCCGGAATTCCCTACGACTCGCCAGGAGTACGCATCGATCGAATGATCGAAGGCATCGAAGTCATGCGTGGTTGTTTCGCAGATGGCCCGTTTTCATTTAGCGGCAAGCACTACTCCATTTCCAACTACAACGGAATGCCCAAACCGCTGCAAGGAAACTGCCCACCAATCTTGATGGGTGGAGGTGGAAAGCGTTTTCTCACCTATGCCGCCCAACAAGCAGACATCGTCGGCATCAACGCAACGATGACCGCAGGCGCGGTTGGCCCAGAGGCCATCTCAACGATGACGGCAGAAGCAGTTGACGACAAAGTCGACATTGTTCGAGAGGCTTCCGGCAGCAGAATTGCTGATATCGAGATGAATATCAGAGCATTCCTCGTCAACATCACCGACGATGCACAAGGCGCTATCGAAAGATTGTCGAAGGGCATGGGCGTTGAAGCGTCGATGATTGCCGAAACACCATTCGCTCTCATGGGGCCACCATCGAAACTGATCGAAGATTTGCTGGCCCGCCGCGAGCGTTGGGGTTTCTCCTACGTCATCGTCGGTGCGGAAGACGTGGAAAGTTTTGCCCCAGTAGTTGCTGCGCTTAACGGTAAGTAGTTACTGCACCAATTGAGACATAACAGTTGATAGGTATCTATCAACTTCAGCGTCAACACTTCCCGAAGCGATGTCTACCTTTTCGTGCACGGTAGGAATGAGGTACTCATCTCCGACAAGCGTTGCCCCAAGTGGTTCGATCATTGATCGCAACCACTGAACAGCCTGCTTGCTTCCACTTGGCCCCGGTGAGGCACCAGTAACTGCGACGCGCTTGCCCACCATGGAATGGCTACCCATCGGACGAGTGGCCCAGTCGATCAAGTTCTTCAAGCCGCCAGGCAACGCAAAGTTGTAGGTGGGGGTAATAAACAAAATGCCCGCGGCATCACTGACCCAGCGCCTAAGCCTGGCAACAGCTTCAGGTGGCGTTTGGTTGTCGAGGTCGGCGTCGTAATGCGGCAAGTCACGCATTTCCGCGTAAACACGGGCTTCGAACCCAGCAGGTGCATGCTTAACGGCATGCTCGGCAAGGAAACTGTTGAACGAAGCCTTACGCAGGCTGCCGCTGACGACGAGGATTTCTGGGTTGTTCATAAGTTTGCACAATGTAGTGGTATTTGGCACCATGTCTCATAGTCTTACTATCGGAATTGCCACAAGGGCTTTTCCATAAAACTAAGAAAAGAGAAAATAATGCGAGGTACCGTTAAATTTTTCAACGCCGAGAAGGGCTATGGCTTCATCTCACGTGATGGTGGAGAGGACGTATTCGTTCACTTCTCCAACATCAAGGGCGAAGGCTATAAGTCACTGTTTGAGGGCCAGGCCGTTGAATTCGACGTTGCCCCAGGTCGCAAGGGTGAAGAAGCACAAAACGTCGTTGTTGTCTGACAACAACAAGTAGTAACTAGTCGATCGGATCGATCGGCGTGCTTAAACCACACGCCGATTCGATCTGCTCGGCAAGAGCAAGGCAACGTAAGTCGGTGTAACGAGCACCAGTCACCTGCACTCCCACTGGAAGCGAGTCGGCCATTCCGCCCGGCACCACCACTGCAGGAAGCCCCAGCAAGTTTGCTGGAAGAACAGGCCTCATCAATTCGACGGTAGCCAACGCACCGGCCTCGCTATTGATATCAAAGTCGTAGACAAATGGCGGCTGTGTCCAAGTTGGCGAAAGCAACACTTGGTAACTGTCGAACCATTGACCCCATCTACGGCCGATCCCATTTCGCTGCACTTGCGCATTAGCCCAGGCGGCAAGGTCGACCTTTGCATAATTCATCGTGGTGAGCTCGACGAATTTGCGTCCACCCTCGCCCATCACCATCTCCAATAGCTCGCGCTGCAACTCCAATTCACCGAACAACTGTGTTCGCCACACTTCGCACGCCAATTCAAAATCGGGTGGAGTTGCTTCAACAACTTCGTGGCCTGCATTAGAAAGCGCGTCTGCCGTTCTGCGCACTACATCTGCAACACCAGCGTGCGTGGAACCACCTGGAGGCGTCGGCATCACCGCAACACGAACTTTCTCACCGGGCTTCAAGTCGGTTAGCACTGCTGGCACGCTGATGGGATCACGCGAGTGCTGCCCAGCAACAACGCCCAAACCTAGGCGGACGTCTGCAATGGTGCGGGCCATCACACCCTGAATCAACATCAACTGCGAACTAAGCCCCGCATCCTCGACCGGGAAATAGTTGGCGTCGGGAACAACGCCTTGCGTTGGCTTGATCGAAGCAATTCCGCAACAATGCGCGGGGTTGCGAAGCGACCCACCAATGTCGTTACCCAAACCAAGCGGAGACATGCCGCTTGCAAGCGCAGCCCCCTCACCGCCACTAGAGCCGCCCGCGGTGCGATCAGACTTCCACGGGTTTTTCGTGCGGCCGTAGAGGCTGGAGTCGGTGTGAATGCGCAGACCCAAGTCGGGCAAATTGGTGCGTCCAATGACGATTGCACCTGCGGCCTTGATGCGCTCTACTGTCGGCGCGTCTGCAGGCGGAATGGAATCAGCCAATGCAGGAATTCCCTGCGTGGTTGGGTAACCAGCAATGTCGATGTTTTCTTTCACCGTCATCGGCACGCCATGCAACGGCCCAAGCTTTTCGCCGGCGCGTACCGCCGAGTCAGCCAAGTCGGCCCCCGCAAGCGCCTCATCGGCAAGAACACGAACGATCGCATTGATTTTGGGGTTCACTACGGCAATTCGTTGAAGATGGGCCTCCACGACCTCGCGGCTAGTCACCTTCTTGTTGCGAATGTCGGCTGCTATTTGAGTAGCTGTGTTTTGCCAAATTTCGTTTGCCATGTGCGCCCCTTGTCTCTGACTAAGTAACAAACTAGTGGTTTGAGTAAATTATTTTCCCATGGACCGAGTGCCCAAAAGGGCCATTCTTCACATAGGCACGCACAAGACGGGCACCACCTCATTCCAGCATTGGCTCCGAATCCACCACAAACGGCTGGCTCTCGAACATGGCATCGATATCTACGAGGGCCTGTTTCAAAACAACCGAGAGATTGCGTTGCTCTGCGCAGATGGGTCGAAGCAATACCCGACCATGCGCCGAATCCCCGAATGGAATACCGAGCATTGGCAACACCATGTCACCCAACATGTGCTGTCACAAGTTGAAGGACCAGCAAAGACGTTGGTTATTGCTTCCGAGACCCTTTCATTCCTGCGCAACCCCGCAGAATTGTCGGCCCTCGCAAAGCTGCTGACAACTCGCGAGGTAACAGTTGTTGTCACGCTACGAGAACGGAACGATTACCTTCGCTCCTGGGCCGAACACCTGACACGAGATGGATTTACGCTGAGCGACGACCCGAATTCGTTTGCCTATGTGCAACCAGATTCTTGGCTTGCTGATTACGACTCGTTGCTAGCCGCCTATCGAAATCAGTTTGGGCAAGATTCGGTTCGTATTGTCGACTACGAAGCCGAGATTCGGGCACATACATCGGTCATACCCGGAATCATGAAACACGTCGTTGCCACCACAGACAACCTTCCCGAATGGCACGGAGTGTTCAAAAACTCATCGAAGCAGTTCTCAGAAAAGCAAAAACCGTTTCTGCAAAGAGTCATCCGCCGATTGACGCGGCGCTAATCCCCTCGAGCAAAATCTCTTCACTCGATTCGCCGCCGCAAGTAAGCAGACTCTGTGGCGAACTGAGATCGGTAGTTCTCATCAGCGTTGCCACAACATCAAATTGAGGCATCGCCATTGCAACCTGTCCGCAAGCCCCCGACATGTAATAAGCACCGCTTGGGTCTAGCCACCACAGCAACCCATAGTCATCTTTCAACGTGCTCGATTGTTTAATCGCCTCAGCGACGAATGCTTGAGAAATGATTTGCTTCCCCTGATACGCACCCTCATCGAGCACCAGTTGTGTCAACGTGGCCAAGTCTCGACATGATGTCTGCATGCCGGCGTACAGGCCTGCATTGCCGGCGGCATCGGTGATCAGCCGCGAACTAAGACCAAGTGGGCTGAACAAATATTGGGCTGCAAAGTCGTTGACCGCCATATTGCTTGCACGCTTCAGCACCACTTCCAACGTCTGTGTTGCCGAATTGTTGTACTCCCAAACAGTGCCTGGCTCGTGCTGCTGTTCCAGACCAATCGAAAAACCCGACTTGTCTTGCGAAAAGAATGCCATTTGTGCGTAGTCGGTTTGGAAGTCGTAATAACGACCGCTTGTCATTGACAACAATTGCCGAATCGTTACCGGTTCACTCTTGGTGCCTTTCCATTCGGTAATGAAATCGGAAGCCGGCTGATCAAGATTGAGCAAACCCTGATCTTGCGCAATACC
>CAZNBF010000007.1:22498-24850 GCA_964571325.1 uncultured Acidimicrobium sp. | reverse complement strand
GCGCGCTGGCATGCGCCCGTAAGTGTTGCAATGTCGACAATTGCGTCTGGCTTCTGTTCGGCTGCAAGCGCCAAACCGTCGGCCAAAATGAGCCGTCCTTCGGCATCGGTGTTGTGAATTTCTACGGTTTTCCCATTGCGCATGTGCAACACATCGCCCATTGCCATTGCGCTTCCCGACGGAAGGTTGTCGGTGCACATGAGATAACCGGTTACTTGATTGGTGCATCCAAGAGCCTTCAGTGTGCTCATTGTTGCCAACACGGCAGCGGCGCCGCTCATGTCGCCCTTCATCATTGCGTGCGAAGCGTCGGAAGGCTTGAGCGAAATGCCACCGGAGTCGTACATCACTCCCTTACCAACCATCACTAGATGCGGCTTACCTTTTGCGCCGGTTGGCTTGTATGTCAAGCGAACCATGCGTGGCGGCTCGACGCTTCCGCGATTGACTCCAACGATTCCGCCGCAACCCATCGCGAGTAACTGGTCTTTGTTGAATACTTCAACCTTCAAACCAGATGCTCCGGCGATTTCAACAGCCTTATTGGCAAACATTGTCGCGGTCAGGTGTGCCGGCGGCATGTTTGCAAAATCGCGTGCCATGTTTGTTGCGGTTGCAATCACCACGCCACGCTTTACGCCTGCAGTAAGCGCTGCACCTGCACCCACAATCGTCACTTCCGAAAGCTTGGCTGCCTTTTTATCAATCGTCTTCAAGTCGGTGTAGCGATGCAAGGCCAATGCGATGCCCTCAACAACAACTTGGGCTGCAAGCTTGCGATCAATTCTTCCGGCGTTAGCCAAGTCGGTTGCAAGCGAGCCAAATCCCGAAGCAGCGCGAGCAAGTGCGGCTGCTGCCTTGCGCAGTGTCTCTGTAGTTAGTTTTGCGTTTTCGCCAATGCCAACCAGAATGGTGATTGCACCTTTGTCCGCTGGGACGATATATGTTTGGCCAACTTTCCCAGTGAAACCAAGTGTCTCAAGCGTCTTTCGTGAAAGCGAAATGCCTTTGGGCAGAGCACCTTCAGATGCGACAGCGACTCCGACTGCAGCAACTCCTGCAGGAATTTTGTTTGCAACGGTAAATGACATTGTTGTCTCCTTATTTTGCGTATTTAGATCACGTCTTTAACTGACAGCGAAACACCATCTTGCCAACGAGCAAGCGTCCACAGTAAATCGCTTAATCGATTAAGGTACGGGCAGGCCTGCGATGGTGCTGGCGCGGCAGCGAGTGAATGCCGTTCGGCTCTGCGCGCAACGGTTCGGCCAACGTCTAGAAGTGCAGCAACCTTGTTCTGTCCGGGCACGACAAAATCTGTTGGCGGGGTAAATCGTTCGTCTAACGAGTCGATCATTTCTTCCAAGTGGACAACCATCTCTGCGGTTACCAACGACTTTCCACCAACCAGCTTGTGGCGGTTTTCGGGAAGTGTGGCCAATTCGGCCATCAACACCCACAAGTCGCGGCAGATATGCACGAGCATGTCGTCCAGCTCGGTGCCCTTCCCCGCCTCGGCTCGAACAAGCCCCAAAATTGCTTGGGCTTCGTCTACCGCGCCATAGGCCCTCGGAAGTGCACTGTCTTTGCCCACGCGACCGCCGTAAAACAGCCCCGTTGTGCCGTCGTCGCCAGCCCGTGTATAGATCTTTTCACGTGTCATATTCTCGCCCACGCTACTCGTTCACCCCTGGGCCACGACCGACCGATCGAGGGTTTTATGGTGCGATGGGAATTGGTGCAGCCGTCGTAGGTACTCTGAGAGCACAACGTGCACGCCAAAAGGAGCAATGACATGACTGACTACAAGCAGGTTTACATCAATGGCCAGTGGGTAACACCCAGCTCGAGTGAGACCATTGAAGTGTGGGACTCCACCGATGAGTCGGTCATGGCAACGATCCCTTCTTGCGGTGCAGCCGATGTTGAACTTGCTGCTAAAGCGGCACGCGCGGCGTTTGACTCCTGGGCAGCGCTCACTCCAAAAGTACGAGCCGAGTACATCAGCAAAATTGGTGACGGGCTCGCAGCAAAAATGGATGAGATCTCTTCGGCAATCAGTCGTGAAACTGGAATGTCCAAGTTTCTCAGCCAGATGATTCAGGTTGGGCTACCAATCAACTCGTTCAAGCAGGCTGCCGCAATCGCCGAGAACTTCACTTACTCGAAAGAGGTCGGCTCGTCGCTTGTAGTCCGCGAGCCAATTGGTGTTGTTGGTTGCATCACTCCGTGGAACTATCCGTTGCACCAAATTGCAGCAAAAGTAGCTTTCGCTATGGCGGCAGGTTGCACCGTTGTCTTGAAGCCAAGCGAAGTTGCTCCGATCGACGCGTTCATGCTCGCCGAAGTAAT
>CAZNBF010000007.1:18097-22398 GCA_964571325.1 uncultured Acidimicrobium sp. | reverse complement strand
GAAGAAATCTTTGGCCCAGTACTCAGCGTCATTCCTTACAACGACGAAGAAGACGCAGTGCGAATTGCCAACGACACGGTGTATGGCTTGGCTGGCGGCGTGTGGTCTGCCGATAAAGACAAGGCAATTGCTATTGCACGACGGATGCGCACTGGCCAAGTTGAAGTGAACGGCGGGGCGTTTAACCCCAATGCTCCATTCGGTGGCTACAAGCAATCTGGCGTTGGTCGCGAATATGGCGACCATGGATTCGAGGAATTCCTCGAGATCAAGGCAATGCAGCTCTAATTCACAATTTGTGATTTTTGCCAGGCGGTTGCAAGAGCGTTGTAACGCCCATTAAGGGCTACTAGTTGCTCATGTGTTCCGTATTCAGCAATGCCTGCTGCATCAATTACTGCAATGTGGTCTGCACGCTGCACAGTAGAAAGTCGGTGCGCTACAACGATGACCGTTCTGCCCGCCATCAGTCGCTCTAGTGCTTGTTCCACTTCGGCTTCGGTGCCAGGGTCGAGGTTCGATGTTGCTTCATCCAGCACCAGGACGCGCGGGTCGACAAGTGCGGCCCGCGCAAGTGCAACGAGTTGGCGCTCGCCCGCCGAAAGCCGACTGCCTCGTTCGCGCACTTCTGTATCCAAACCGTCGGGCAACGTGGCGAAATGTTCGGTGGCACCAATTGCCGCAACTGCTGCGTCTATTTGTTCATCCGTCGCATCCGATCGTGCAATGCGCAAGTTGTCGCGAATAGTGCCATTGAACAAGAAGCCCTCTTGCGGCACGACGACAATTCGTTTTCGAAGCGAATCCATTGTGGCCATCGTGAGATTTACGCCTCCGTATGAAACAACTCCCGATTGAGGGTCGTATAAGCGCGCCATTAATTTGGCCAAGGTTGATTTGCCGGCGCCCGTTGGGCCAACCAGCGCCAATTTCTCGCCAACACCAACAGTGATGCTCACGTTATTCAAAGCGGGATTCACGGCCCCGGCGTAATTGAAGGTGACACCGTCAACACGAAGTTCTCCTGCTTCGGGTAGCGCAACCGCTGCAGGATGCTCGTCAACTTCGGGTTTTGCATCAAGAATTTGAAACAACTTGTTCAGCGCTGCTCCGGCAGATTGCACCGTGTTGTACAACTGCGACAGCTGCTGCACCGGGTCAAACAGGCTGGAGAGCAAAAGCGTAAAGGCAACGACCGTGCCCAAAGTGACGTCGCCGCGATGCACCAGCCAACCGCCGATACCAATCATGAGTGCGCTAGCAAACACGCCGCCAAACTCGATGAGTGCGAAGTACCACGTACTAATGCGCACGCTGCGTTCGTGACTTTGGAAAAGCTCGCGGTTCGATTTGGTGAACTTTTCGATTGTTTCTTCTTCTTGTGCGTAGGCCTGAATGACTCGCACCGTGGTGATTCCCTCTTGCAGTGCGGAGAGATTCGCGCCAACACGTTCGCGCACCGTGAGGTACGCCTTGTTGGAGTCGCGTTGAAACTTGATCGACGCTGCAATCAGCAAAGGCATCACCAATAAGGCGACAATTGTCAGCTGCCAACTCAAGGTGAGCAGCACAAAGAATGCGAACACCAGCAGCATTCCTGCGGCAATGAATTGGAGTAGCCCCCACTGCACAAGTTCGGCCATCGACTCGATATCTGCAGTCATGCGGGCAACAAGCACGCCCGCTTTGTTTCTGTCGTAAAACGCCATTGATTGGCGCTGCATCTGCCTGAAGACAGCAAGTCGAAGCACTCGCAGGAACGACTCGCCAGTTCGGTTGAGATACAAGAACTGCATTCGGCCGAACACGTAGGCCAGAAATGCGACCATCAGATAGAGGGCAACGGACAAATTGAGTTCGCCAACATCATTGGCTCGTATTCCCGCATCAATTCCGTGCTTCACCAGAACCGGGCCAGCAAGCGCGCAAACAGTTGTGACGCAAACACAGGCAAATGCCATCCACATCGTCTTTCGAAACGGGGCAGCCATCTTGAACACTCGACCGACAATGGTTTTTGCCTGCGCTCTACTGAGGCGGTCCTCGTCGCTCACTCCTCCGGAGCTCCACATGTCAGCTTTCCTCTTCCGCGTTGTGTTCCATGCTGGCAAGCACCTCGCGGTACCGCTCATTGGACGACACAAGTTCCTCGTGCTTACCGATTGCAGCGATTGTGCCCCCGTCGAGAAACACCACTCGGTCTGCCAACGCAATTGTTCCAGGGCGATGCGCGATAACAATGGTTGTACGTCCGCTCATGACCGTGCGCATTGCGTCACGGATTTCGCTCTCCTTGCTTGGGTCTACTGCGCTCGTTGCGTCGTCGAGCACCAACACGCGAGGGTCTGCAATGATCGCTCGAGCAATTGCAATTCGTTGGCGTTGGCCACCGGAAAGCGAAAACCCGCGTTCGCCAATAATCGTCTGGTATCCGTTCGGCAATTGCAGGATGAAGTCGTGTGCACCGGCAAGTTTTGCCGCACGCTCCAAATCTTGTTGGCTGGCACCCGGCCGGGCAAAACCGATGTTGTTGGCAACGCTGTCGTTAAACAACACCGTCTCTTCAAACACCACGCCAATTTGCTGGCGCAGGTCGCGGAGGCGCAGTTTGCGCACATCTACCCCATCCACGAACACGTGCCCAACGTTGGTGTCGTAGAAGCGCAGCAACAATCGTGCGATTGTCGATTTGCCAGAACCGGTTGCGCCGACGATTGCGATCGACTCGCCGGCAGCGATGCTTAAGTTGAAGTTGCTCAATACGGGGAAGCTTGGGTTGTAACCAAACTGCACGTGATCGAACTTCACTGCTCCAAGGGTTTGCGTACCGCCAGTTGGCAGTGATTGCGGTTTTGCAGGATCGGTGATCTCGGATTTGGTTTCCAACACTTCATTAATACGAACAAGCGCTGCTGCTGCGCGTTGCCCCAAGGCAACGATCATGCCTATGTTGCGCAGCGGCCAGATCAACAATGTGAGATAGACGTTGAAGGCAACGAGGTCGCCAATGGAGAGTTGGCCATTCAATACGCGATGGCCGCCAACCCCAAGCACCGCTACTAAACCAAGTGCGGGCAACACGTCGATGGCGGGCAGGAAACTGCTGCGGATGCGGGCGGCTTTCATGGATTCGCGCAGGATGTCGTCTGCTTCTCGTTCCAATTTTTCAAACTGCACTTGTTCCGCACCGAAACCCTTGATCACGCGAATACCCGAGACGCTCTCCTCCACCACGTTTGCAAGTTGTGCTTGTTCTGCTTGCACCGCGATTGATGCTGGATGAATACGGTGGCTAAACCGCCGCGCAGAAAGATTGACGAAAGGAAGTGGGATGAGCGCCACCACTGCAAGTACCGGGTCGGTGATGAACAGAATTGCGGTCACCGCAAAAATCTGGAGCACATTGGACAATGTGATGGGAATCATCACGATGAATCCCTGGATCTGCATCAGGTCGCTGGATGCCCGACTCATCAACTGCCCTGTTTGTGCGGTGTCGTGGTAACCCACATGCAGGCCAATCACATGACGAAACAGTCGCTCGCGAAAGAGGGTTTCTGCCCACCGACTTTCGCGAAACGCTACGTAGCGCCGCATGCCTGAGAGCACACCAGTGAGCACGCCAAGCAGGCCAATGATGACCGCCCAACGCAACAGCGGGCCATTTTTCTCGATTCCGTCGTTGATTGCATACTTGGTCATCTGCGGAACCATCACTTTGAATGAGGCCCACAAAATTCCGATCAAACCGCCAATCAGCAGATTGCGCTGCTGCGCTTTGAGCATGGCTCGAAGCAGTTTCCATCCTTCGCTGCGTTGCTCTTGCTCAAACTCGAGCCGCGTTGCTACTTCCGAATCGGTCTCGATCGTCGACATCTGCGATTACTCGGCGCTTGGCGAAAGGCTTTCGACGGCCTTCCAATAATCCATTTCTGGATCGAGCGGCAAAATGGCCAGGGACGACGTGTTCACCCCGTTTTTGAAATACTCACTGATGCGATCGCGGCAATGCGCTGCACTTCCGTGCACAACAAGTTCGTCCACCGCCTGATCGGGAATGGCAGCAAGTGCTGCTTTGCGGTCGCCCGCCTTCCACGCATCCCACATTCCCTGCAGCAGCGGCGCACGACCCATCCAACGATGGAAATCTGCGTAAACAGGAACGTTCATGTAGGCGGCAATTGCAAACCGCGCACCGGCACGAACAACTTCGGTGTTCTCGCTTGGGCACACAAAAATGCGCGCAGCGATTTCCTTTTCCACACCGTTCGCCGCACCATGCACAACCGCTGCAACCTTGG
>CAZNBF010000007.1:15695-17997 GCA_964571325.1 uncultured Acidimicrobium sp. | reverse complement strand
GTGTACGCAGGAACGATTGCCGTTCCCAGCCGAAGCCTTGGCTCCCATGCGGCCGCAAGCGCCAAAGGTGTAAACGCATCGGCGCCATCTGTCTCGGCAGACCAAATATCGCTGTAACCCCAGTCGGCAAGCTGCACAAGTTTGTCGCGTTGTGCATGCAAATGCCCAGGAAGCGGGACGGTCATTCCATTTCGTCGAATCATCACTTTGCTTCTCTCCACATTCGGGCAATCACGCTTTGGCTTGCGGTGGCAAGAAGGGTTCCGTCTTCGGCGAACATGTTCATAGTGCCGTGGCCGAACCCCCGCTCGACGCCTTGTATCTGTATGTCTAGCAATACCCACTTCGTCGGAACGAGGCGAACTATTCGCAGCGTGTTGTCAAGGCTGTTGCCTCCGCCGCGAACCCCAAGCGCCTGGCCAATCGCCATTGGCACAAAATCCCCGAGCACCGCCAATGTTGCGGCATCCACGTCGCTCAAAACGTCGGGGATTCTGGCCCACATGATGGTTCTGCCGTCGTTGGGTTCCCCGTTTAAGTCTTCAAGTTCGCGACCCTTCACCAACCGCTCGTCAAGTCGTTCGTGAATGGTGTTTTCTACGGGATGACGATGTTCGCGCGAAGCGATTTCGCTTGGCATCGGCACATCCGGCATTTTTGCAAAAGTTGCACGGTGTTCGAATGCTCGCTCGCCAAGCGCAGCATTAACCGTAAGAATTTCGCGGTCGCCCACGTGCCCAACCGCACGAGCCTGCGTTATCTGATGACCGACAACTGCAAGCGTTACATCAATCTCCATTGTCTCGTTGGTGCGCGCATACGACAAATATTGGGCCGTTGCCCACACGCACGGCCGGCCAGACAATTGCTCCATGGCGCTTACCGCTGCAGCCAATGCAGCGCCACCCCACAAAAATTGCCCACCCGTTACTAGCGATGTCTTCACCACCATCGCCCATCGCCCGTCAGCCTTGCCTGGTTGACCAATCGGCTCGATTCCGAGGAAAGTCTTTGTATCCATGTAGTTGCATCACACTAATAGAGACTCTCGATTTGAGGGCTACTTTATTCGGATGGAATCTACGGACAGTCCTTGGTTGGGTGATGCGGTTTCCCTTGTCGACGCGTTTCGACGTAAGGAACGCAGTCCACTCGAGGAGCTGCGGGCTTCACTTGCCGCAATAGAGAAAAGCTCGCTTAATGCTTTTTCATTTGTCGACGCAGAAGGCGCCATTGAACGAGCAAAAATAGCCGACGTTTCCAAGCCATTCGGTGGCGTTCCGCTGGGCGTGAAAGAACTGGACTCGGTGCAGGGCTGGCCAAACACCGAAGCATGCGTGGTGTTTGCAGATCGAAAGGCCACGCACACTTCCCTCTTGGTAGAGCGCGCAACAACACATGGCGGAGCAAACCACATGGGTTTGTGCACCGCGAGCGAATTTGGTGGAGTTAATGTCACGCGCACGGTATTGAACGGCGCAACGCACAACCCTTGGATGCATGGCACCACCCCAGGTGGTTCGTCTGGTGGAAGCGCATCGGCAGTTGCAGGTGGTCTTGTCACTCTCGCAACCGGTGGTGACGGAGGCGGCTCAATTCGAATTCCTGCAGGCTTCACCGGTTTGGTCGGGTTGAAGGCAACGTTCGGTCGTATCCCCCGCGCACCTCATGTTGAATTAGGAAACCTCACCGTCAATATCGGCATCATGGCACGCAGCATTCGCGATACGGCCCGATGGTTCGATGTATGCAACGGGCACGACCCCAGAGACCCACTCAGCCTTCCACGCGTAGACCACTGGGAATCAGAATTGGGTACACACTCGCACTCGTTGCAGGGCAAAACTGCTGTGCTTGCACCAAATTGGGGCGGTGCGGTTGTCTCGCCAGCAATGTGGTCGCAGCTCGAAGAGTACGCCTTGCACCTCGCAAGCATCACGGGCTTACGCATTGTCACTGTCGACACCACACTTCCAAGCATGGGAGCCGCGTGGTCGATTAGCGGCATGATTGAAATACAAATGCAACTCGCCGATCACTGGCCACAGTGCGCAGATGTACTGACACCAGAAATGCGTTTTGGCCTTGAAGCCACGGCCGGCAAGTACGGCGCAGAAGCACGAGCAAAAATCGAATCGCGTCGTGCCGCTCTCAATCAACGCATGTCCGAGATCTTTTCTGCTGCCGACTTCGTGATCACAGCTAGCAATCCGGATGTTGCGTTTGCCGCCGAGGGCCCGTTGCCGTCCGAATTTGGTGGCGTTCAGGCAGGCATGGGCAACAACGGAAAGTTGACGTTCCC
>CAZNBF010000007.1:8802-15595 GCA_964571325.1 uncultured Acidimicrobium sp. | reverse complement strand
ACGCCGGTGACAATGGCCGATGCAAGCCAGAACCAGCCCAGCACCCCATTCCAGCCATCATCAATAGTTCCATTGATCACGCTGATCATTCCTGTGGGCAAGAGCAGCACAACAACTTCTAGTGGCCAGATGTAAATCACTGCATCAACAAGTTCATTGATCAAACGACGAGGCATACCCGGTTGCACGAGATACCAATGGCCCAACAACATCGTGTCGCTCACTGCACCAAGAAATGCCGTGCCAACGAGCACACGAAGCAACGACACACTCACGCTTCCAAAATCGGCGTTTTCTACGGCAGCAATACCCGCCACCACGATGCCGGGGATGCCAACCAAGGGGGCAATCAAGTCGAGCTTGGACCGTTTGTTCCGAATGAGTACGAGCGAGGCGATAGCCACGGCGATGCCAGATGCTTCCCTCGCAGGAACCACGCCGTAACGAAACCCAAGCACCACTGCAATCGCCGCGAAAACACCGAAAGTGCCGCGCAATAGCAATGCGTAACCAGCGCCAACTTCGTTTCTTCGCGTTGTGTACCAAAGAAAAAACAAGCCACCGACAGACCATTGCAACATGACTGTTGCCGCTTCCAACCGAATCATGGGAGCACTACTTCTTTATGCTTCAACGGTGACAAGTGAGTGATTGACTTTGTTCATTGACATTGGCCCAGCTTCTGTAGCAACAACGATGTCCTCTAAGCGCATTCCCCATTTGCCAGGAATATAAATGCCAGGCTCAACGCTGAAAGCGTGGCCGGCCGAAATCGGAAGCGAATTTCCACTCACCATGTATGGCTCTTCGTGTGCTTCCATTCCGATTCCGTGACCGGTGCGGTGAACGAAATATTCACCGAATCCTGCTTGTTCAATAATTGCTCTAGCTGCGCGGTCGACGTCCTCGCATGCAGCACCTACAACACCAGCAGCAACGCCAGCAGCCTGCGCAGCAAGCAATACATCGTATGCCTGCGCAACATCACTTGCTGGCTTGCCCGTGTAGACGCAACGGGTGATGTCGCTGCAATATCCATTCATTGTTCCGCCAAAATCGCACAGCACAATTTCATTCTTGGCAATCACACGCGAGCCTGCGTGATGGTGCGGGCTTGCGGCATTTTCGCCGACGGCAACGATTGCAAAGTTGACGACGTCGTGACCTTCGGCAAGCAGTCGCGCAGAAATATCAGCAGACACCTGAGCTTCGGTGCGGCCAATGAGCGGTATCTGGCCAGAATGCAACTGTTGAGCAACTCGGTCTGCAGCGGCACCGGCAGCCTGCAGTGCAGCAATCTCACTTGAATCTTTTGACATTCTCAGTGAACCGACTACATCCACCGCCCGAACAAACGTGGCGCCATTAATCTTCGTCAGCAGCTCGACCAAAAACCGTGCCCACATTTGATCGCCAATTGCAATCTTTCGAGCACTGGGTAGCAACTTGGCAACGATGGCCACCGGGTCTTCGGTTTCGCCCCAAGCAACAATGCTAAACACGCCAGGTTGCGGCACGACACGCGGCACTTCCAAGCGGGGAACCACCATCACCACTTCCCCGTTTTGCGGAATAACAAGCATGGTTAGTCGCTCGAGCGGCATGGCGAAGTAGCCAGACAGGTAGGGCAAGTCGTGGCCGACGGATAACAACGTTGCATCCACTTGTTTTGCAACCATTGCCGACCGCACTTTGGCTATGCGTGCCAAATAATCAGAGGCAGTTGCGATGGTGCGAAGTGTTGAAGCAGAAGTCATGACACTCCTTTATATCTGTAAAAGCGGCTGGCTTGAACGTTGTGCCTGCTTTGCGTGATAACTCGACCTCGTGAGCGGGCTCGACTCCACGTGACTGAGGCCGATCGATTCGCCAAACTGCTTGTAATGCACAAACTCTGCAGGCTCCACCCATCGCGCCACTGGTAAGTGATGTGAAGTTGGACGCAGGTACTGGCCGATGGTCACAATTTGCACTCCGACACTTGCCAAGTCAATCAACGTCATCTCCACCTCGTCGCATGTCTCGCCCATCCCCACGATGATTCCCGACTTGGTGACAAGCCCGGCGGCGGCACTGCGGCCAAGCACAGCAAGGCTGCGCGCATACCCGGCAGATGGGCGCACTGCGCGCTGAAGCCTGGCAACTGTTTCAATATTGTGATTCAACACGTCTGGCCGCTCGGCAATCAGTATGTCGAGTGCATCAGATCCCTTTACGTCCGAGATGAGTGTCTCCACCTGGGCCAACTCGTTCTCTGAACGAATGGATTTCACGCATTGCGCAACATGTTGCATCCCACCGTCGTCGAGGTCGTCGCGGGCAACCATCGTCAACACTGCATAGTCCAAACCCATCTGTCGAACGGCTTGCGCCAATCGGCGTGGTTCATCACTGTCAGGCGCTAGTGGTTTCTGCGTATCGACCAGGCAAAATCCGCAGGCTCGTGTGCAACGCTCGCCAAGCACCATAAATGTTGCGGTGCCATCTTTCCAGCACTCGCTCAAGTTCGGGCATCCTGCTTCAACGCACACGGTGGTCAATTGCAAATCGCGAACTGTCTGCTTCACCGCCGCGACTTCTGCGCTTTGAACAATTTTCGTTCGCATCCAATCAGGTTTCCGCACAGAGATGCTCAACCCACCCTGCACGCCGGCATCGTCCAATCGTTTGATGAGGCGCACGGGTTCGCCTGCCCCCTCACCTCTCGAAAATGCAGAAAGGTCGTCTGGGCTGTGTTTAAAGACAACATCGCTTCTTGTTGAACTCTCACTTCCCCATCTGTTTGTTGCCAATCGCGCAATCACGTCGACAACTTGCTCCATCGATGCGTCAACACCTTCTTCTGCAAGCGAAGTCACTGGCCATTGGCCGATTCCGCAAGGGACAATGTGCTCTCGCATATACGCAAGGTCGGGGTTTACGTTGAGCGCAAAACCATGCATTGTTCGGCGCTCGGTAGAGCCACTTCCTACCTTCACTCCAATTGCGCAAATCTTGCGCGCTTTCGGTGTGTCTGGGTCGAGCCACACACCGGGAAACTCGGCTTGCCGTCCCGCGTTAGATACACCCAACTCGACGAGCGTTTCAATAATCACTTGCTCAAGGTCATGAATGTATGCACGAGTGTCTGCTGGCCCACTCGCACCATGTTTTGGTTGCAGGCTCAAAAGCGGGTAGCCAACAAGTTGACCCGGGCCGTGATATGTAATGTCTCCGCCCCGTTGCACCTCCACTAATTCGGCATTCACGTCGGCAGGGTTGCACAGCAAGTTCGTTGCAAGGTTGGACGTTGGCCCGTATGTAAACACATGCGAGTGCTCCAACAACAGTAAGTGCTGATCTACTCCATGTTTGAAAATGGCTGTCTGCAATGCAAGCGCTTCACGATAAGCCACTCGTCCGAGCCACCTCACATGAAGGGGTGCGGATTGAGTATTCATGTTTCTCTAATGTTGCCGCAATTAGAGCTCGGCTGACCAATCCTGCGTTTCAATTATTTGCTTCACCCGAGAAATAAAACGAGCTGCATAGGCGCCGTCAAATGCGCGGTGATCCCACGACATCGAAAGGTGGCCCATGGGATGAATCGCAATGCTTTCGCTTCCATCTTGTGCAGTAACCACCACTGGCTTGCGCACAATTGCATCGGTGGACAAGATGGCTACTTGCGGTTGGTTGATGATTGGCATGCAGATAAGCGCTCCTGCGGAGCCGTTGTTGGACAACGTAAATGTTCCACCCTGAATTTCGTCTGGCGACAACTTTCTTCCGCGTGCGCGCGTTGCAAGATCGTTGATCTCGCGGGCGATTGCACGTAAACGCTTTGCGTCGGCACTGCGAACTACGGGGACTAACAGCCCTTGGTAATCCAAGTCGACAGCAATGCCCAAATCGATGTACCCGTGAACGACAAGATTGTCGCCATCGATGGACGAGTTCACGTGTGGGAAGTCGGCAAGCGCGTCCACCACTGCGCGTGCGATAAACGGCAAATAGGTGAGGCTGAAACCTTCTCCCGATTTCCAAGATTCCTTTACTGCCGTCCTTGTTCGATCAACGTTGGCATAGTCCACTTCCACAACGCTGAATGCATGAGGGCTGACTGCCTTCGACATCACCATGTGTGCGCCCGTAAGTTTGCGAATCTTGGACAATGCCACCACTTGTTCGCGCTCGCCCGTCGGTGCAGTTGGACGCGGTGCTGACGCCGCCGTTGGCGCGGGTGCTGCAACCGGAGCAGGCGTTGAGACAACAGGTGCTGGTGCTGGCGCGCTTGCAACCTGTGCGGCTGCCTTCAACCCGTGTTGATCGATGTAGTCCAAAACATCTTCGCGCGTAATGCGTCCGCCTGGCCCACTGCCAGTTAGTGCGTCGATATCAATTTGATGCTCGGTAACCAATCGTCGAACAACTGGTGAAAGCAGTTTGTTGGTTTGGCTAGGTGCAGCAACAACAGGCGCCGGTGCAGGCGCGGGTGCAACAACGGGCGCAGGTGCGGGTGCAGCAACAGGTGCAGGTGCAGCAGCTACGGGTGCGGGCGCTGGTGCGGCCCCCGCTGCACCAACCACTGCAATCACAGTTCCAACGGCAACGGTTTCGCCTTCGGCAACACGAATCTCGGTCACTGTGCCAGCCACTGGCGACGGTACTTCCGTGTCTACTTTGTCGGTAGAAACTTCAAACAGTGGCTCATCCGCTGCAATCGTGTCTCCAACCTTCTTGAACCAACGCGTAATCGTTCCCTCAGTTACCGTTTCGCCAAGTTGCGGAAGTGTGATGTCAGCCATGTTGCTCCTGTAGTCCTAAGAATGTTGCTGCGTCATGCATTAATACTGCGACCGGTCATCGACAACACTGTTTCGCCAAACAATTCCGACAGCGAAGGATGCGGCATCAGGAATTCGGCAATCTCGTCAACAGTTGCCTCCCAGTTCACAGCCAAGTATCCGCCGGACAACTGTTCTGTAACCCAAGGGCCAACCATATGCACGCCAAGCACTTGGCCGGCACTGCCATCGGCGTTCTTCTTGGCAATCACTTTCACCAAGCCTTCGGCCTCGCCGATAATCATCGCGCGACTGTTGGCTCGGAATTGATGTTTCGCCACAACTACGTCGATACCTTTGGCGCGCGCTTCTTCTTCGGAAGGCCCCGCCCAAGCAACTTCAGGGTGGCAATAAATGGCCCACGGCACTCGGTCGTACATCACGGGATAAACGGTTTCACCGAGCATGTGTTTTACGGCAACAATTGCCTCGGCATAAGCAACGTGCGCAAGCTGTGGAGTATTGATCAGGTCGCCTACCGCATAAACGCCTTGTTCGCCTGTTGCGCAATAGCCATCAACCTCAACAAAGCCACGCTCGCTCAACTGAACGGCTGTGCCTTTCAGGCCGAGCAAATCTGTAAATGGTTTTCGACCAACCGACACCACAACTGCATCGACATCAAGTCGTTCGCCTTCACCAAACAGCACGGTTGTTCCGCCTGCGCTGTTGGGTTCGTGGCCGGCAACTTTTACGCCGGTACGAATGTCGATGTTCTTCTTCTTGAAACTCTTAACAACAAAGTTTGCGACGTCTGGGTCTAGGCCCGGAAGGATTTTGGGCAAACCTTCCAGAATGGTGACGGTCGAACCCAGGTCGGCAAATGTTGAAGCAAATTCACAACCGATAGCTCCGCCGCCAATGACTGCAATTCGTTTGGGAATTCGATCAAGCATGAGTACTTCATCCGAGGTCATGATCGGCCCGCCCGCATCGAATCCAGGAATTGTTCGTGGCACCGAGCCCGCGGCAAGCACTACAAACTTTCCTTGAACCTGTTGTGTGCCCCCGGCTGCAAGTTGCACATCAACGATGTGCTGCGCGCCCAACGAACCAGTTCCAAGCAGATACGTAACTTTTTTCGACTTGGTAAGGCCGGTGAGACCCTTAACGAGAGTGTCAACGATGGTTTGCTTACGCTTCTGAGCAACAGCGAAGTCAATAACTGGAGTGCCAGCAGAAATGCCAAATTCGGGTGCGTGCGTTACGTGTCGGTGCACAGCAGCAGTTTCTAGAAATGCTTTTGCCGGAATACATCCTCGGTTGAGGCATGTTCCGCCAATGGTGTCGCGTTCTACAAGCGCAACGGTTAAGCCTGCCGACGCACCATAGAAAGCAGCGGCATAGCCGCCAGGGCCACCGCCGATGACCACGAGATCAAACTGCTCAGCCGTACGCACCACCTCCGTCAGATGTTCTGCTCTTTACAATAACGGCTTAGCTTCAGGGTGTGGTTGCCCATTGCTGTTGTTCACCCGCACGGATATAGACAATGGTGCGCGTGCCGTCAGACACAGGGAATGCAATTGTGCAGGAAAGGGTGTTCGAAGCCGAGGTCGTTACACATGGCGTGCCTTGCCCTTCGGGCAACGAAACCGGAGTTTGCACCTCTCCTACAAGCATCCGCCAACCTTCCACTGCATCGGCTCCATCCACGCCTCGCATCTCAACATCCACCAAAGTTCGATCACTTGCGGTTCGTACCGATTGAACACTTACCGTCATGTCGCCGAGCGTTGCCTCGTCGCCAAGTTGTAGCAACACCACGGTGGCATCTTCGCTTGTTGTTTGAAGCAACTTGATGCTCCCCGCGCCCAGAATAAGCACGCCACAAACCAGGGCCCACAAGATGAGTTTTCGTGTACTCATAGAACGATCAGCCTAGGTCACTCGGTCGAACAAGTACTGTTGAGTTGGGCGTCACATGAACGGAGCAAAAACATGGGCTTAAAAAACGTGTTGAAATC
>CAZNBF010000007.1:5447-8702 GCA_964571325.1 uncultured Acidimicrobium sp. | reverse complement strand
AACCCTGCATACACACTGCTGCCAATTGGCGAAGAGTAAAACTACTTAGCCAACGAGTATTTTTTTCACCGCTTCTTCGGCGTCTTCGGTAATCAGCGCCATCACTTCATCGCCCGCGCGAAGCACGGTTGCCTTATCGGGCACCAACACTCGGCTGTCGCGAACAACTGCCACCACGGTCGCACTGCGAGGGAATTGAATATCGGCAAGCGCTTTGTCAATCGCGGGAGAATTTTCGGCAAGCGTTACTTCTACCAATTCTGCTTTGCCACCCTTCAACTGCATCAACCGCACGAAGCTGCCGACCGTTACCGCTTCTTGCACCAGGCTGGTGATGAGATGCGGTGTTGATACAGAAACATCGACTCCCCACATTTCGTTAAACATCCAGTAGTTGTTTGGATTATTTACGCGCGCAACCACGCGCGGCACACCAAACTCTTGTTTTGCAAGGAGCGAAACAACAAGATTGTCTTCGTCGTCGCCAGTTACCGAGGCAACAACGTCTGCCATTGTCACTCCCGCCGCCGCCAACACCGAAACGTCACAGGCATCTCCCTGATGCCACTTCACACCAGTTGATGCGTCATCGGCATATTCGCGCACCACCGAGCGATCATTTTCAATAATCGTCACCTCGTGTCCAGCCTCGACAAGTTGTTCTGCCGTAAAACGACCAACGCTTCCACCGCCTGCAATCACTACTTTCATAATCAGTGACCCTTTCCGTTTTGGCTTGCGGCCAGTTCTGCATCAAATGCGGCAAGCGAAGAAATTTCCGACGACACATACGCCACGTCGCCTTCTTGAATCACTGTGTCGGATGTTGGGATCATCGCTGAACCAAGGCGACGGACAGCAACTACGCGCGCCGTTGCGCTGTCTAACGTGCTCACTCGTTTGCCTACAAGATGCTTGGGTAATTCGCGCTCGACAAGCACCACCTTTGCACTGGGGTCGGTCCACTCGATCGCTGGCAGTTCGGGAAGAATGCGGCGCAAAATTCGCTCGGACGTCCATTTCACCGTGGCGACAGTTGCAATCCCCAATCGCTCATAAATCTCTGCTCGCTTCGGGTCATAAATGCGCGCGACGACTCGTTCGATGCCAAATTCTTCGCGTGCCACTCGTGCGATCAAGATGTTGGAATTATCGCCATTCGTTACAGATGCGAGCGCGCCTGCTTTTTCGATCCCGGCTTCGATCAAAATGTCGCGGTCAAAACCAATTCCCACAATTTTCTGACCGGAGAACTTTTCACCAAGGCGGGAAAAAGCTTCGGGCTTGCGGTCGATCACAGCAACCGTATGGCCAGCGGCCGTTAATTCTTTGCCGAGGGTCGAACCCACTCGCCCACAACCAACGATGACTACGTGCACGGCTATCTCCCTAGTGACAACATCGGACATCGTCCAATGCATGCCTATTTATATGGCAAGTGTCAATGGTAGAGCCTGCAGTCGCCCCAACAGTGGTCCGTGTGGCAGGCTCTATCTCGCTTATGGCTACTACAACACGGTCCAACCCCTTGAAACGATTCTTCATTGGCAAGCCAATTGCCACGTCTGAAGATGGCCACCAACGCTTGCCAAAAAAGGTTGCGCTCCCCGTTTTTGCCAGCGACGCAATTTCGTCAACAACATACGCAACTGAAGAAATCCTGATCGTGTTTATGTCCCTTGCCGGCGCTGGTGTTGCCGCTTACAGCAGGCTTGTACCAATTTCCATTCTTGTTATTTTTCTTCTCATCATCGTGGTCAGTAGCTATCGACAAACGATTTTTGCCTACCCCAACGGTGGTGGGTCTTACGTGGTCTCGAGGGAAAATCTCGGGCGAATCCCTTCGTTGGTTGCTGGCGGATCGATGTTGGTCGACTACATCCTCACCGTTGCCGTTTCAATTGCCGCCGGTGTTGCAGCAATAGTTTCCGCATTCAACAGCCTCGAGCCTCATCGAGTCACGTTGTGCGTCGGTTTTATCGCCATCGTGACGTTGGCCAACCTTCGCGGCCTTAAGGAGTCAGGGTCGCTTTTCGCGCCACCCACGTACCTGTACATCATCTTGTTGTTCACACTGATCGGATACGGACTCTTCCGTGTGTTCGTACAAGACCTCGGTCCGATTCCGCACGAGGATGCATTTTCCCAGGAATTACTCGGTGGCAACAACAGCATCACGCTGTTTTTCTTTCTCAAAGCATTCTCCTCAGGTGCCGTTGCGTTAACAGGTATCGAGGCCGTTGCCGACGGTGTACCAGCCTTCAAAAAACCAGAGCCGCGAAACGCCAGCACCACGCTGATCATCATGGCCTGCATACTTGGTTCAAGCTTCTTTGGCTTGAGCATTCTTGCTCAACATTTGCAACCGATGAAAGACGAAGAAGGACATATCGCCGACACCGTGCTCGCCCAACTAGCAGAGCAGGTATATGGCGGCAGAAACGTGATGTTCTTCCTCACGCAGTTCGCAACATTTGCAATTTTGATTTTGGCCGCGAACACTGCCTATGCAGACTTCCCTCGACTGTCGTCGATTATCGCGAAAGATAATTACTTGCCTCGCCAATTCATGAACCGCGGCGACCGCCTGGTGTTCTCGAACGGAGTCATCTTCCTTGGCATCGCATCATCCCTGTTGGTGATTTCATTCGGCGGCATTGTAAACGCGCTGATTCCCCTCTACGCCGTTGGGGTGTTCACTGGTTTTACGCTCAGCCAATTTGGCATGCTTGTGCACCATCGAAAACACAAACGCCCAGGCTGGGTTCCACGCGCAGTGATGTCTGGTTTCGGTGCAGCAACCACAGCACTCGTGGCGGGAATCGTTGTAGTTGTTAAATTCACCGATGGTGCGTGGATTCCAGCCGTCGTGATTCCGACGCTTGTGCTTTCATTTATCGGAGTAAACAAACACTATTCGCGTGTTCGAAGCTTCTTGCAGGTAAAAGATGGCTATTCAGCACCGTTCCGCACCCACACCGTTGTCGTGCTTGTTGGTTCGGTTAACCAGGGCGTACTTCAAGCAGTTCGCTACGCACAAAGCTTGCGCCCCGACCGCATAGTCGCACTTTCCGTGATCCAAACGCCAAACGATCGTGTACAACTCGACGCGGATTGGGCGAAGTACAACATCGGCATCGAATTAGACACCATTGTTTCCGAATACCGAGACCTCACCGAACCGATTCTCAATCGCATCAACGAACTGGACGACGAACTGAACGACGACATCATTACGGTCATCATCCCCGAATT
>CAZNBF010000007.1:0-5347 GCA_964571325.1 uncultured Acidimicrobium sp. | reverse complement strand
GCTGCGGTCGGTCAAATCATGTGGGACCCAAAGTCGGGAAAGCTCGACCCAGCATCCCTTGAGGGCTGCGATGCAGTGATTCATCTTTCGGGAGCAGGCATTGGCGACAAGCGCTGGAGCGACTCTTACCGCAAAGAAATTCTCGACAGTCGCACACAAACAACTGCGCTCTTGGCCACAACTATTGCTTCATTGCAACGTAAACCATCAGTGTTTTTATCTGGCTCGGCAATTGGCATCTACGGTGCTCGAGGCGATGAACAACTGACGGAAACGAGCGCGCACGGCACAGGGTTTCTTGCCGACGTCTGCGAACAGTGGGAAGCGGCAGCAAAGCCAGCGATCGATGCCGGTGTGCGCACGGTGTTCCTGCGCACGGGAATTGTGCTGAGCCCCAAAGGCGGAGCACTCAAGAAACTGCTGCCCCTCTTCCGACTTGGCGTTGGCGGAAAATTTGGTAACGGTAAGCAGTGGCAAAGCTGGATCTCGATGGATGACGAAGTTGCATCGATCATTCATTTGCTCACCGCAAATGTTTCGGGCGCAGTAAACCTCACTGCACCGCAGCCCGTCACCAACGCGGAATTTACGAAAGTTCTAGCGCGCGTCGTTAAAAGACCAGCAATCGTTCCGGTGCCCACTTTTGCACCAAAGATCCTGCTTGGTGGAGAACTGGCAGATGCTTTGCTCTTCACTGGCCAACGAGTGATGCCGCAGGCGCTTACTGCAAGCGGCTACGTCTTTAAGCACTCCACGCTAGAAAGCGCGCTGCGTTCACTGCTCACAAAGTAATGAAACCTCCAGAACACGTTGATGTTGTTGTAGTCGGTGCGGGGCTTGCAGGCCTGTCGGCAGCGCGTGTTATTCAACAAGCCGGGTTCTCCGCAATAGTCGTCGAGGCTTCTGACGCGGTTGGTGGTCGTGTTCGCACAGATTCCGTTGATGGGTTCCTGCTCGACCGCGGATTTCAGGTGTTGCTCACCGCGTACCCAGAGCTTGCGACACAAGTGGACATGCAGGCGCTTGACCTTCGCGAGTTCGACCCAGGCGCATTGGTATGGCGCAAAGGAAAAGGACATGTTGTGTCCGACCCGTTTCGCAAACCAACGACACTTGTTGCAACTGCTCTCGCCCCCATCGGAACAATCCTGGACAAAGTTCGCATTGTTTTCCTGCGCCGCAGAGTGTTGCGCACTCACCCGAGAAGGTTGCTTCGTGGCCGCGATATATCCACCGTTGTTGCGCTGCGCGCTGCCGGTTTCTCCACGCGCATGATCCAACGTTTTTTCAGGCCGCTCTTCGGTGGCATTCAGTTAGACCCAGCCCTTGCTACATCCCGACGAATGTTTGACGTCATTTTCCGTTCGCTCTCGGAAGGGTCGAGTGTTCTTCCTTCACGAGGAATGCAGGCGCTGCCCGAACAACTTGCCGCACGCTTACAACCCGGCTCCGTGTTTCTCAATACTCGCGTTGCATCGATCGATGGCAACGCAGCGTTGTTGTCTGATGGCAACACACTTCGTGCTCGCGCGGTGGTGGTCGCAACCGATGGCCCCACAGCCAGCACGTTGCTTGGCTTACCAGAAGTGAAATCCCGAACCACTGGGTGTGTTTACTTCTCGGCTGACATTGCCCCAACAAAAGAAAAGCTCGTTGTTCTCGACGGCACTGGTCGCGGACCTGTGCTCAACGTCGCCGTTCTCAGCAATGTTGCCCCCTCTTATGCACCACCCGGCAAACACCTCATCGTTGCCGCTCTCCCCGGAGTGATCGACGGTGATTTGGAAGAAATCGCTCGCACGCAACTGCGCACCTGGTGGGGTGCTCAGGTTGACACATGGAAACATTTGCGCACTTACTCAATTGCGCATGGTGGCCCGGTGCAACAACCACCGTTCGCGCCCCGACAGCCCGTCTCGTTGGGTGGTGGCCGCTTCGTCTGTGGCGATCACCGCGATACCGGATCTATTCAAGGCGCACTCTTTTCGGGACGACGCTGTGGCGAGGCTGTCGCACAGTTCCTCGCCTAACCTGCAATACATGACTCACGACACAAAAGCCAAAATAGTTTCAGTCGAGCGCTTTGTGCCCGCAGCCCCTGGACTCATTTTCGAACTACTTGCAGACCCACGTCAACACTCGAAGATTGACGGGTCAGGCAGCGTAAAAGCAGCAAAGGTTTCTGCTCCGCCACGCTTGTCACTGGGTGCAAAGTTCACGATGGACATGAAGATTGGCGTGCCGTACAAGATGACCAACACCGTTGTCGAATTTGAAGAGAATCGACGCATTGCCTGGCAGCACTTTGGTGGTCACATTTGGCGCTACATCCTCGAGCCTGTTGACGGTGGCACAAAAGTTGTTGAGCAATTTGACTACAACGGAAGCAAGTCGATTCTGATTCTCAAGCTCAGGGGTTCGATGCAGAGCAATGAGAAGGCCATGGCACAAACTCTCGTCAATATCGAGAAGCATTTCTCCGCGCAGCAATGACCATTTCGCTTCCACAGGGTTTCCGTGCTCATGTAACAAATGTGGGCATCAAAGACGCCACCGATGACTTCACTCTTGTTGTTGCCGATGCGCCGTGTGCGGCAGCAGGCCTCTTCACACAAAGCCGCTTTGCCGGCCCAAGCGTTCTTGTTAGTCGCGAACATGTTGCGGGCGGCAAAGCGTTTGGCGTTGTGGTCATTTCAAAAAATGCCAATGTTGCCACTGGCGAAGAGGGCATGAACAATGCGCGCGAAGTGGTTGCTGGCGTGGCTCGTGCCCTTGGTTGCAAAGAGGGCGAGATTCTCATTGCATCAACCGGAGTAATCGGCCGCCAGTACCCAATGGACAACGTCCGTTCCGGTCTTACCGCACTTCCCGCGCAACCTCAGGGCACGTCAGCAGACGATGTCGCCCGCGGCATCATGACCACTGACACCGTGAGCAAAGTTGCGCAGTGCGAAGTTGCCGGTTCTGGCGCTCGCGTAGTGGGCGTTGCAAAAGGTGTTGGCATGATTGAACCGAACATGGCCACGTTGATCACGTTGATCTTCACCGATGCAGAAATCTCCTCGCCCGATTTGCAAACAATGTTTCAACGCGTAATCTCCCGCACCTTCAACTGCGTTTCGGTAGACACCGATACATCCACCAGCGACACAGCAATTGTCTTAGCAAGTGGAAAAGCCGGCAAAGCTGATTTGGCCGCACTTGAAAATGCCTTGTTCGACGTTGCCCTTTCGCTGACTAAACAAGTTGCACGAGACGGAGAAGGCGCCGAAAAGTTAATCGAAGTATGTGTTGATAATGCGCGCGACTACGAACAGGCGAAAACAGTTGCCAAGGCCATAGTTAACTCGCCACTAGTAAAAACTGCGGTGCATGGCGCAGACCCAAATTGGGGCCGCGTGGCAATGGCAGTAGGAAAATGCAGCCAGTACACCGACATCGATCAAGCATCGGTGATCATTCGTTTTGGAACCCAAGAGGTGTATCCGAGACAAATTGGCGCAGACGATCTTTCGGCGCTCAGCACGTATATGAAAGGTGCGGATGTCCGCATTCATGTGGCCCTCAACACCGGAAGCGAATCGGCAACTGTTTGGGGTTGCGATCTGACGGCGGGATACGTGCGTATCAACGCCGATTACACCACCTGATTATTTGGTAAACGGCTCCAACCACTCCAACAATTGTTTGCGGTAATGCAAAAGCGATTTGTATTTCGCAACATCATCGGGAAGTCGCTTGATCAGCGAATGCAGCGTCTGGGCTTTGTCCTTCCCACGAGCCACGTATTCGGTAATCGGCTGCTGATAGGTGCGAATAGTAAATAGAGAGCCGCCAGTGCGTGGCAGAAATCTCAAGGTTTGCCGCTCCATCCGAACCCACAACATCGAGGGTTCATTCAACAGTGGTTCGCTCGGTGCAATTGGTTGAAAAAGCGCACAGTGATCTTCAATCGTCCAATTCGATCGAATCATTGGCTGATCTGCGCGCAGTCGGTTCATCGTGGTGTCCACTGCGCCACCGACATGTTCGGCATACCGCGCCACGGGAGCATGAACAGCCATCATGTCTTGGCCTAATTTGGTTTCAATTTTCCATCTGCTTGGAGAACACACCACCCCGGCAACTACCACCAGTTGACCCTCGCTCGTGCGCTTCATAACGATGAGATCGTCGGCAACAAGCAACGCCGCTTCCACTAACGCGTCGACACCTCGAGACCGAATGGTCGAGCCAGCAAATGTCGCAACTAGCTCTGCGGCCTCTTCTGCAACTTCTTCCCCACCTTGCAAAAATGCAACGACTTCGTTCCTTCGCCTCTCCAAAAGTTTGAGCTTCATTGCAATAGTTGGTTCGGTTTCGCTGTCGCTTGGCAACCATTGCTGCGCCTCCAGCGGGCGCGTGCCTACGCGATGACGAAAATCGTTTGTTAACTCTGTAGGCAACATCGACTCGGGCATGGGAAATGCACGAAAAGATCCAACGTCGCCCGAGGGCAACTCGTCAAATGGGGTAAATGGATGCTGATGTAAAACGTGGGTTGAAGCCACGATGTGTGAGTCAGATCACTTAGGAGTCATGCGAATGCCGCCGTCGACACGAATTGTCTCGGCATTCATGTAGCTGTTCGTGATGCACTCCACCACCATGCTTGCAAGTTCTTCTGGGTAGCCCAAGCGCTGCGGGAAGAGGACGCCCTTCTGCAAATTCTGCTTGAACTGTTCGCTGTTTTCGCCCTGACCATAAATCGGTGTGTCGATGAGGCCTGGTGCAACGGTGTTGACGCGGATACCGATTGCCGACAAGTCGCGTGCGATTGGCAATGTCATTCCGACAACGCCGCCCTTTGAGGCCGAGTACGAGGCTTGACCAATCTGTCCGTCAAATGCGGCAACTGAAGCCATGTTGCAAATCGATCCACGCTCACCATTGGCAAGCGGCTCGTTTGTGCTCATTGCTGTACCGACGATGCGGATGCAGTCGAAGGTGCCCACGAGGTTGATGGCTACAACTTTCTTGAAGGCATCCAAGTTGGCAGCCGACTCGTATGTTCCGTCTTTGCCCACCGTTCGCTGCGCCCAACCAATGCCGGCAGAGTTAACCAATGCGCGAATCGGGCCCATCGATTTGGCCATTTCGGTTGCATTAATGATGTCCTGTGTATTGGTCACGTCTACTTTGCAGTACGCGCCGCCAACTTCTTTTGCTAACGCCTGACCTTTTTCTTCTTGAATGTCGGCAATAACTACCTTTGCTCCGCGCTTTGCAAGGAGTCGCACGCATGCTTCTCCAATACCCGATGCTCCACCTGTGACAATTGCGCTAGATCCGTTGAGTTCCATAGGTT